>CAYWPW010000407.1:0-1500 GCA_964460095.1 uncultured Candidatus Cloacimonadota bacterium | reverse complement strand
GGTGGATTCACTTTTCCAAAATTCCCAACTTTCTCTAAAATCGTTTCATTCAGCAAAAGATGATGCGGTGTTATCTCACAATAAACCTGGTTATTGAATTTGAACTTTCGAATCATTTCAATCTCTTCAGCAGTAGAAATGTGAGCTATATAAAGTTTGTTCTGAATCTTTTCAGCCATTTCCAAAACCAGTTTAGTTCCGTTAATCGCACATTCCCGATTCCTTATTTTATTATGATTTAAAATTGTTTTTTCTTTAATTTTTGAATTCCACTTGTTTAAACATTCCTGCAGTTCTGTGTGAACCACAACAACTTTATCGTATTTTTGAGCAATTTTAAAAACATCTTCAATTTTATTTTTCTCGAGAACATCATTTGAACTTGAGCCAGCTAAAAATATTTTTATTCCTACAATATCAGGTGGTTCATTACTTAAAATTTGCTCAATATCTTTTAGGTTATTATTTGTTGCTCCGATAAAAAATCTGTAATTGACCAAAGCCTTTTTGGCAGCTTTTCTTTTTATATTCAGGTTCGTCAGGTTAATGGTTGCAGGAATTGTATTCGGCATATCAAAAACGGTTGTAACTCCACCGGCTATTGCTGCTTTGCTTACAGAAATCCAATCTTCTTTTTCAGATTGATGTAAATCTCGAACGTGAATGTGCGGATCGATAACTCCTGGAATTACGAGATTGCCTTTGACATCGATAATTTGGTTGAAGTATGTTTCGAGTCGTCGTCCTTCGTCCTTACGACTCGAATAGATATCTAATATTTTCTCATCTTCGATGATGATGTTAGATAATCCTTGAATCAATTTACAATTTTTTAATAAAGTTTTCATATTCTTACCACGAAGACACAAAGTCACAAAAGTGCTGAACTTGTTCCCAATGAGATTGCTTCGGCAGAACATTTTGTAAGAAACCTTGCAATGACAAAGAATTCTCTCTGTGCGCTCTGTGGTTCATTCTTTTGTTCGTCTTGTTAGTGCTGTTCGTTGCCAAAATATTCAATATTAAATATTCAATTTTCAATAAAAAATCCTTTTCCCGCTTGCATCCCGATGATATTTTCCAAATTCCGTAAGCTGTTCTACTATCTTTTTGGGAAGAACCGGACCTTCCACACAAAGTCTGATTCCCAACGGATCCATTGTACAATTTCCACAAATCCCAATCGCACATTTCATATAACGCTCAAAAATGAATTCATATTGGATATCTCCGATTACTCCTTGCAGCGCTTTCATCATCATCTCAGGACCGGCAGCATAAACAAAGTCGAACACCTTCCCATTCTCCCGATTATTTAGCATTCTTTTTGCTACATCAACCGAAGATCCTTTTTCTCCATAAGTTCCATCATCTGTTGTAATGATTAATTTTATCCCTAATTCCCGAAACTTATCACAAAAAACAAGATCATCTTTTGTTCTGGCACCATTGATAACAGAAATATCCGCACCTGCTTCCGAAAGATATTTTGCCAATAAA
>CAYWPW010000406.1:0-1502 GCA_964460095.1 uncultured Candidatus Cloacimonadota bacterium | reverse complement strand
ATGTTTCAGTGAATTAGAAAACTTAAGTCAAGTCAGCTAAAGCTAACTTAACTCAAATTTTCATACAGGGGATATAATTATGGCACTTACAGGATTAGATATTTTTAAACTTTTACCAAATAAAAATTGTGGGGAATGTGATGTTCCTACCTGCCTGGCATTTGCCATGAAGCTTGCCGGCAAAATTGCTGAACCCCAAGCTTGCCCTTACATATCAGATGAAGCCATGGAAATATTGGGGGCTGCTCAAACACCACCGATAAAGAAAATAACATTCAAGTATGGAGAAAAAGAGAATTCCATTGGGGCAGAAACAGTGATGTTCAGGCATGAAAAAACTTTCGTTAATCAAACTCTGATTGCTTTGGAAATAATTGATAATTTAAATGATGAAGAATTTGAAAATGAATTGAAAAGGATTGAAAGCTATAAATATGAACGCGTCGGAGAAATGCTTGAACCGGAATGTATCTCTCTCAAAAATGAGTCTGACGATAAAAATAATTATCTGCAGAAGCTGGAAATAATTTCATCCAGAACTGAAAAGATAATAATTTTAAGCGACTGCAATTCTGAAATAATCAGGGAAGCAATTCAGCTTGTTGATAAAAAAAGATTAATTTTAAACAAGGTTGAAAATCTGGAAGAAACACTCAATATAATTTCTGACTCTCAAATTCCGATTGTTTTATGTGCAAAAAATATTGAAGAATTATTTGAGAAAGCGACAAAATGTGAATCTCAAAATTTCAAAAACATAATCTTATCAATAGATTATAATAACTTAAATGAATTATTGGAAAACAATGTTTTCCTGAGAAGATTAGCCATCAAAAAAGGATTCAAACTTGCCGGATATCCCATTTTAACAGAATGTAATAAAGAAGACGAGTTGCATTCAGCAATTGTTGGAATCTGCAAATATTCATCCATTATCATCCTCAAAGAATTTTCAGGAGCTTCTTTATTTCCGCTTCTAACCTTAAGGCAAAATATTTTCACCGATCCGCAGAAACCTCTGCAAATAGATCCTGATATCTATCAGGTTGGTGAGCCGGATGAAAGTTCTCCCTTAATAATTACCACAAATTTTTCATTAACCTATTTTATCGTGTCCGGTGAAATCGAAAACTCTATTTCTCCAGCCTGGTTGTGTATCGTGGATGCTGAAGGAATGTCGGTTTTAACTGCCTGGTCTGCCAATAAATTTTCCGGTGAAATCGTAGGTAAAGCCATCTTGAATTCCGGAATCGAGGAAAAGATAAATCATAGAAAAGTTATCATTCCCGGTTATGTGGCTATTATCAGAGGAGAGCTGGAGGATACACTTCCGGAATGGGAAATCTTGGTCGGACCCCAGGAAGCAGCGGAAATTCCAAAATATCTAAAAGAGATCTGGAAATGAAAAATTTAAAATTGATTTCAGGTGATTTTAGCAAAGAAATTCAGGTTAAAGAAAACACCAACTTGCTAACTGCCATTCAGGAAAGCGGATTGTTCAT
>CAYWPW010000405.1:0-1515 GCA_964460095.1 uncultured Candidatus Cloacimonadota bacterium | reverse complement strand
CATTAAAATCGATCCAGGAATGAATTTGATATTTATACCCAAACGCACCTGTCCACAGATATGCTAAATAATCTGCTCGCTCAATTTCATCATCTTTCAACTTTATTTCCATCATGGAATATTCTGCTGGAATCGAGCAAAATTCTGCAGCTTCACTTAAATTTAGAAAAACATATTTACTATCATATTCATACATCCCGGATTTGTATAATCCGATAATTTTAAAATTCTGTTGTTTCGGTTTCAATCCCATTGGAGTAATTTTTGAATTCATAGGACTGATAAGAGTCAAACTATCTCCAATCTGCAAATTCAATTCTTTTGCCAATCTATATCCCAACACAATATCGTTCTTTTCAATTAGTTCATAATTACCATCAAAAACACATTCTTTGTAAGTTGTGGGAGGATTTTTCAGATTCCAATCTATCCCTCGAATCAAACATCCTTTAACCCTGTTTTTTTTCATGGTTTTATTGATTGCCATTGCTTGAGTAATAATAATCTTTGCAGAACTTACTACTTCGGGTTGTGATTCTAAAAAAATCGAAATCTCTGAAATATCATAATTATTTAAATTATCCTCTCCGTTCTTAAAAACATAAATGTGCGAATTGACTCCGAGAATTGTTCTTTTCAAAACTTTCTCGTATCCTTCAAAAATGGAAAGAGCAACCGTTAGCGTTGCAACAGAAATAATGATCCCGAGAATCATAAAAATGGAATCAAACCGTAACCACTCCTTTTTTGGAGAAAGAAAATACTTTTTAAGAAAAAAAACTGAAATCTTATTCATATTGGGCAAGTTTGTACAATTTGTGATTCTGTCAACTTTTTGCTCTGGTTTCCAAAATTTCGTAAATCGGTTCAAACAAAATATTTTCTTTGCTAGATATTTCGATAAATAAAACTCCGTTTTAGCGTCTGAAAGCATCAAAGTTAGAGGAACTGTCTGTTTTGCCAGGTGAATCATTGTACGGTTTTTATTATCTCTTCATTCCCAAATAACCGTTTGGGAATGCATGAATTTCTTTTTCATTTGACATTAACCATCCAAAAAATTCTATTCACTACATGATAAAAATTAAATTCTTCAGCCTTATCAGGACGTATTTGGGAATCAATGAAATAGAAGTGGAAGCTGCTTCTGTTTCGATCTACGAACTTATTCTGAAAGCTGAAAAGTTGATCAGCAAGAAATTCCTCGATCAACTTATTGATGAGAAAAGACAAATCCTACAGGGAACCTTGATCTTGATCAATGGCAGAAATATAGTTCATTTGGATAAAATCAACTCCATTGTACAGGATGGTGATGAGATTTGCATCTTTCCGCCTGGTGGAGGTGGTTAATGACCCGAAAAATATTTCAGAGAAACATCCAATTCTGGGGTGAAGAAAAACAACAGATTTTAGCTGATTCCACTATCCTGATCGCAGGTGTGGGCGGATTGGGCTGCACAGTTGCAGAGATTCTGACTCGATCTGGAATCGGGAAACTGATTCTGATCGATA
>CAYWPW010000404.1:0-1515 GCA_964460095.1 uncultured Candidatus Cloacimonadota bacterium | reverse complement strand
ATTTAAGGCATCTACAGCAAGAGTGTTCAGAGTTGTTTGCTTTGGATTCTTTGTCATTGCATCTGTTACTATTATATTTAAGTCGGTGTAGCCTTTACTGAGAAAACGTCTTAAATCTCCATCTGTAACAATACCGATGAGTTTCCCTTCTTTATTTATGACATTAGTACATCCCAAACCTTTGGAGGTCATTTCCAAAATAACCTTATCCATCTTAACATTATCATTAACAACTGGATTTTTGTCGTCTTTATGCATCAGGTCGGAAACACGGAAGATCATTTTTTTCCCAATTGTTCCACCCGGATGGAATTTGGCAAAATCGCTCTCTTTGAAATTTCTTTTCTTAAGAAGTGCTACAGCTAATGCATCACCGACAGCAAGAGCAACTGTAGTGCTGGCTGTGGGAACCAAACCGAATGGTTCATATTCTTTGGGAACGAAACAATCGATTACTACATCAGCGTTATTTGCCAACTTTGATTTCAAATTACCAGTTAGGGCAATAATGGGAATTTTGTTGAATTTGATATATGGGATTATCGAAACCACTTCCGGAGTATTGCCACTATAAGAAACTGCTATAACAACATCATTTTCTTGCAGCAAACCCAGATCTCCATGAATACCTTCAGCAGCATGTAGAAAAATGGAAGTTGTACCAGTACTGGAAAGCGTTGCAGCGATTTTACGTGCAATTATTCCAGTCTTTCCCATTCCTGTTACAATAACTTTACCCTGGCATTTGAAAAGAATATCAACTGCTCTCTCTGCGTTTTCATCTATTTTATCTGCAATTTGTTTGATTGCGTCTGCTTCCAGGTTCAGCTCTTTTTTAATGATTTCGATAATGTCCATCTTTTCTCCTTCATTCTCTTACCAATGCTATGCTTGTTCCCTCGTTGCTGCGAGGGTACACGTTGATGGATTAAGTTTTATCAGATATTTCCTTCTGAAGCTTGGAAATTATCTCATCCAATTTATATGTTCCCAAATCACCCTTCAAATGACGACGAACAGATACAGTTTTGGAATCTTTTTCTTTTTCTCCAACAATGAACATATATGGAATTTTCTGAATTTCAGCTTCCCGGATTTTGTAACCTATCTTTTCATTACTGAAATTAATCTTACTTCTGATGTTAGAATTCAAAAGTTGTGAATTTACGATTTTTGCATAATCTTCATATTTTTCTGAAATTGGAATTACTTTAACCTGAACAGGACAAAGCCAGATGGGAAAATTTCCAGCATGATATTCGATGAGAGTACCAAAAAATCTCTCGATTGAACCAAGTAGAGCTCGATGAATCATAAACGGAGGATGAGGATTATTATCTGGTCCAATATAGCTCATATTAAAGCGAGTGGGCAGATTGAAATCGAACTGGATGGTGGAACACTGCCAGGCACGATTTAGGGCGTCTTTGATATCGATATCAATTTTGGGACCATAAAATGCACCAGCTCCTTCATCCAATCTATATTTTATCTCATATTTTTCCAGAGCTTTTC
>CAYWPW010000403.1:0-1530 GCA_964460095.1 uncultured Candidatus Cloacimonadota bacterium | reverse complement strand
TTTTGCCTATTCCGCTTTTGCCTGTTACCAAAATCCCCACACCAAAAATATCAACTAACGTACCATGAACTGTTTTGGAAGGAGCAAAAAAATCATCTAAATATTTTCCCAATTCATAATACAGTTTATTGGTTGATAATCGAGAAACTAAAATTGCAATCTCAAGTTCATTTGCCAGATAAATAACCTGTACCGGAATAGAAAGACCTTTAGTAATTATAAAACACGGAATCTGGTATGAGAAAATTTCCTTCATTCGGTCATAAAGTTTATCATCTTTCAGAGTTTGCAGATAATTAACTTCAGTTTCACCCAAAACCTGAATCCTATCATAGGTAAAGCGTTCATAATAACCAGATAAAGCAAGTCCGGGTCTATTTAGAAACGGATTGATAATATTATTTTTCAGGGTTTCGGGATTCGTTACTAAAGTTAAAAGCAAATCTTTTTTTTTGTCTTGAAAAAAGTCTTTTACATTCAGAGCTTTCATTTTTCACACCTTTGAAACATAACAGTCTAAATCTCAATCAGTTATGGTTCCAATAATTTATAATGTTCATCATCTATCTTAATAAGAACATTTATCCTGTCAGTTTGCATATTTTTAAAAATCAAATATGGATCAGATATTTCTTCAAATTTCTCAATTGCGTCGTTTACCATCAACGGTTCAGTTACAATTCTTTTTATTTTTACAGTTTTTCTCTGATTACCTTTTTCAATCAGATTAGCATAAGCAAACTGACTATTTTCTTTCAAACTTTTTCTCTTATGATGGTTTGCCCATTTTCCTTTAATTTTCTTTATTTGTTGTTCCATTTTGTCAATCGCTTCATCAATAGCGAGATACATATTTTTCTCAGAAGCTTCGCTCATAAAATTGTTTTTTGGAATATGAAGAATCATTTCCACTTTATTAAGATTACTATCTAATGATAAAATAAAATGGACATTAATGATATGGTCAAAATACCTTTCGATTTTTTCTGTACTTTCTTCGATATGCTCTCTGATTGCTTTAGTCAAATCAAAGTGACGGGCAGTCATGGTAATTTGCATAATTATCTCCTTTTTTTTTGTCACAAATTCATTAAATTTGCGAATGATTTCTCATGATTTTTCTTGCTCTTTCTGCATGATAAGAACTGCGAACTAAGGGAGCAGATTCTACGATTTTAAAGCCCATTTTTTCACCTTCATTTTTATAATAATCAAATACTTCAGGATGGATGAATTCTTGCACAGGATAATGATCTTTTGAAGGTTGCATATATTGACCAATCGTAACAATATCTACATCCGCTTTTCTAAGTTCTTCAAGCAGCGTAAACACCTCTTTTTCAGTTTCACCCAAACCGACCATAAAACCACTTTTTGTTAAAATATTTCTGTTAGATTTACGTGCTGTTTGAAGAACTGAAATCGATCTTTCAAAATCTGCTTTGGGACGTACAGCAGGATAAAGTCTGGGAATGGTTTCGATATTATGATTCAAAATACCTGGAGCAGCATCAACAACTTTTATGACCT
>CAYWPW010000402.1:0-1559 GCA_964460095.1 uncultured Candidatus Cloacimonadota bacterium | reverse complement strand
CATCATAAACTACAGGATAACCAATGTTTTTCATGATCGCAAAACTTCTGAAATCCACAACCAGGTTGTGATAACCAAAACTTGTTCCTCTTTCTGTTAAGAGAATTTGTTTATTATTTTTTGATGTAACTTTTTCCGCAATCAGTCTCATATCTTCGGGTGCCATAAATTGTCCTTTTTTGATATTCACAATTTTTCCGGTTTGTGCTGCTGCTACTATCAAATCTGTCTGACGTGAAAGAAAAGCAGGTATTTGAATCACATCCGCAACTTTAGCTACAGAATTTATTTCATTTATTTCATGTACATCTGTCAGAATCGAAATGTCAAATTCTCGTTTTACCTTCTTTAAAATCCTGAGACCTTCCTCCAATCCTGGTCCGCTGAAAGAGTGAATTGAGGAGCGGTTTGCCTTCTTATATGAAGATTTAAAGATAAAAATAATATCTCTTTTTAAGGTTTCTTTTTTGAGTTTTTCTGCAACTTGGAGTATAATCTTTTCGTTTTCGATCACACAAGGTCCGGCAATCAGAAAAAATTTATTATCATTCACAAGCATTTCAAAAAGATTCATCTTAGCTCTCCTGAATTATTGATATTACGCTTTTTCATCTGTCATTTCAATCTTTAAAAGTTTTATGTCAAATTATTTTGCAGATAATAATCTGTTGACAAGAAAGATATTAAAAAATCAAACTGAATGTGTATTTGTAATTTCATGAAGATAAGGAATTTTATGAAACAGAGGATTTTGCTTTTATCAATGCCAAATTATGCATCCGGATTCGATCGTGCAGCCAGGTTTCCAAATCTCGGTTTAGCTTCTATTGCCGGAAATGTGGATGAGAAGCTCATTGATAAAATCGCAATCGTAGATTTGATAACTGTTCGTTCAGGTCTTAAAAAGTATTTAATAAAACTTCTTAAGAGCTTCCAGCCTGATATTGTTGGACTTTCTGCTATGAGTTTTCAGTATCAAACAGCAGTAGAAATTGCAAAAATAATTAAGCAATTTAATGAGAAAATTTACACTGTTTTTGGTGGTTATCATATTACGCTTGCTTTAGATATTATTACCAAATCCGAAGATGCTTCTTATATTGATTTTATGATCCGAAAAGAAGGTGAAATTGCTTTCAACAATTTAGTGAAAGCGCTTGCTGCAAATACGAGCAATTTTTCTGAAATAAAAAATCTTTCCTATAAAAAAAATGGAGAATTTATTCATAATCCATGTGCAGAAAATATCGATTTAAGCAAGCTTAAGCTTCCTAAACGAAATATCCGTATTAGAAAAAAATATTTTGCTTTTGGTAAAAGAACAGATGTGATCGAGACTTCCAGAGGTTGTACAATGGCTTGCAACTTCTGCTGTATGCCGTTTATGTATGGAAGAACTTTTCGAAAATATGATATGAACAGAATAAAGAAAGATATTGAAAACGCGATTGCAAATGGAGCAGAATCATTATTTATAGTGGATGACAATGCTTTTTTAGACATTCATCATATGCACAATTTCTGTGATCTGGTCATAAAAAATAAATTCAATAGAATCG
>CAYWPW010000401.1:0-1583 GCA_964460095.1 uncultured Candidatus Cloacimonadota bacterium | reverse complement strand
TTGATTCACGATACATATACACTCCAAGGTAAAATTACTTTTTTTGTCATCCTCAGTTTAACTGGGGATCTCCCAGATTCCCAATCGGAATTGGGAATGACAATAAGCAGAATGGACTTCATCTAAATTTGCTGGACGTTCTTTTCTCAATCGTATCCGGCAGCAGTCAGATGGGAATGCACTCGTTCAAAAGTTTTTTTAAATTCTCTATTTTTGTTTAACTGTCTCACCCTTTCGTTGTTTAAACCGTCTCGGCAGTGAATAATATTCCGATCGGGACGGCTGAAGGAACGAGCTTCCCTTTCCGAAATTTCTTAAGAAGAAACATTAATAGATAGCTGAGAAATCCAAAACGTTTCGAATCAATCTGCAAGATCGATCCTGCAACTTGTGGGAATGATAATTTGATAATTGAAAATTATCTTCTATAAAATAAAAATACAATGTATACAGCATAAAAAACCACAAACAGAAATGCTTCCCATCTGTCTAATTTATGCTTCTTACCAGTGAACATAGCAAGGAAAAAGAGAAATGTGATAATAATCAAAAACAGGAAATCAACATTGAGAACTGGATCATATCTAATCGGAGCAATAACTGAACACGTTCCCAGCACAAAGAAAATATTGAACAAATTTGAGCCAACTACATTTCCAATAGCAAGATCATAACGTTTCTTTGTAATTGCCATTATCGAAGTAACCAATTCCGGTAAAGATGTACCCAATGCCACAATTGTGAGCGAAATAAATTTTTCTGAGACATTGAGTTCCCTGGCAATAAATATTGCTTTTTTCACAACCAGGTCCCCGCCAATAAATAGTCCGGTAATTCCTAACAGAATAAAAATCAGAGTTTTGGGAATCGGGAGAATTTTAACATCCACTTCCAGTTCTTTAGATTTTGCAATCCTGATGACATAATAAAAAAAGGATAGAAGTAAAACTAAAAGGATCGCTCCATCGATCCGACTTAAAAAGCTTCCGAGAAAACCGAAATTATTGGCAAACCCAAAAAGAACTACTGTTCCAAAAAACATAAATGGGATTTCTTTGCGAACTGTATTTTTTTGAACTGAGATGGGAGAAATTAAACCGGCAATTCCCAATACAACCAGGATATTAAAAATATTGCTTCCTAAGATGTTACCAAAGGCAATATCATCATGTCCTGTAATTGTGGAGAAAATGTTTACAATCAATTCCGGAGCTGATGTACCAAAAGCTACTATCGTCAATCCAATCGCAATTTCAGATATGGAAAACCTTTTTGCCAAAGAAGAAGCACCTTCCACTAAAAGGTCAGCACCCTTGACCAGAATAACAAAACCAAAAACTAATAATATAATCGGAATTACCATTGTTTGAATTTCTCAGAATGATTGTTAACGTCAAGCTTTTTCACTTTCAATCAGACTCTTTGGGGATTGAATTGGTTGAATTGGTTAAATCGGGAAAAGACCTTGCGAATGGTTTCTCACAGAGAGATTCTTTCTTGTGAACCTTCGGAATGGTTGGAGATATGGATGAGTTCTGCATAATTAGGTGTTTTTGAGAATAATGAGAAAAAATCAGAAAATC
>CAYWPW010000400.1:0-1605 GCA_964460095.1 uncultured Candidatus Cloacimonadota bacterium | reverse complement strand
GAATTCGATCAATTCCTTTTCAATTCTGTTCAGAAAAGGACTTCTTGCCGGTTTATATTCTTTTCCCATTAGAAATCTTTTTTTAGCATGAGTAAGATAGAGGTATTTCTTTGCTCTGGTCATTCCCACATAAAGCAGGCGTTTTTCTTCCTCTATATCCGAAACATCAAACAAAGAATACGGCAGCAATCCCTCTTCGCAGCCCACTATGAAAACACATTGAAATTCCAAACCTTTCGCTGCGTGAAGTGTCATCAATGTTGCTTTTTCAAGTTCAGGTTGGAAGGTATCGACTTCCGTTCCGAGAAATATATTCTTCAGGAACTCATCGATATTGCTTCCGTATTTTTCAGAAAAAGCGAGCAATTTCTTAATATCTTCATTATCCTTTTCTTTTTGAAAACATTTTTCACTAATAGATTGGATAATATCTTTTACGGATTCAACAGAAATTTTGTTCTTCAAAAATTCAATTTCGTTTATCTTTATTTTGGGTGCTAATTTCTCTTTCAAAAAAATCTGCTCAGGATTTCTCAAAAAACTGATAATTTCAATAATAGATTTAACAGGTTCTTTGTTGAACAAGGTTTCTGTTCCAATTTTTTGAAATGGAATGCTGTGATCTTTGAACGCTTTTTCCAAAACTTTCATCTGGCTTTTTATCCTGCAGAGAACCACAAAATCGGAAAGACTCTTAATTTCTGCTTCTTCATTGCCTTCCGTGATCCGGCTGTCCATCGAAAAGAAGCGTAACCCGCCTATCATTTTCTCAATTGTCCGGGCAATGAATTCTGCTTCACTTTTATCCGAACTATTTTCCGATATTTTTATTTTCAGACCGGATTTAATTCCCTCTAATAATCTCTTTTCAGATTTTTTTTGAATTACATTATCAGAAGCTTTGAGAACATTTTCAGGACAGCGATAACTTTTTCTCAGCTTATAAATTTTTACCTTTGGATAATCATTGGTGAAGCTTTGGATAAATTTAACATCAGCTCCGCGAAAACCATAAATTGACTGGTTCGGATCGCCAATAACGCAAAGATTGGAATCATTTCCCGGCATCAATTTCCGGATCAATTGATATTGAGCGAAATTTACGTCTTGGAATTCATCGACCATAATCCATTGAAATTGATCTCTGTAATGAGTTAAAATTTCCGGATATTTCTTAAAAAGCAGAACTGGAAGATAGATCAAATCATCCAGATCAAACAGATTTTGTCCTTTTAATATTCCTTCGTATTTTTTGAAGATTTCAGAATTCTCGCTTATTTCTTCCACTGTTTTCAAATTCTGTTTATTTTCTGTTATCGATTCTGAAATTTTCTTTAATTGCTTTTTATTACACCCAGATTGTCGAAGAATTGCTCTTTTGCTTTCTTCATCGATGATCGTGAAATTCTTTCTGCGTCCTGTTTTATCGAGATATTCCAAGATGATTTTAAAACCGAAAGCGTGAAAAGTGCAAACTTGCAATCGGGAAACAATTTCTTTTTCGAGAAAAAGTTCCAAACGCTCTTTCATCTCATTTGCTGCTTTATTCGTGAAAGTGACAGCCAGAATATTTTCGGGATTAACTTTTTTATTTCTGATCAGGTT
>CAYWPW010000399.1:0-1623 GCA_964460095.1 uncultured Candidatus Cloacimonadota bacterium | reverse complement strand
GTGAAAATAATACCATTAACTACTAAGGCTGAAAACGGATTTTGCCTGCCAGACGACGAAAAAATCAAATCCTTGATTTCAGCTAAGACTAAAGCGATTATGTTGTGCAATCCTGGAAATCCTACAGGTTCTGTTTATCCAAAGAAAGATATTGAAAGAGCAGCAAGAATAGCTAAAGAAAATAATCTCTTTATAATATCCGATGAAGTATATCGTGAATTTGTGTATGATGGACTTACTCATACAAGTATTCTGGATACTGAAGGAATGGAAGAATTCGCAATTATGGTGGACAGCATTTCCAAAAGATACAGTGCCTGCGGTGCTCGCATTGGATGCTTGATTTCAAGAAACAAACAATTAGTAGCTTCTGTTTTGAAATTTGCTCAAGCTCGTTTATGTCCGCCCACGATTGATCAGCTTGCTGCAAATGCCTGCATAGATATTGAAACAGAATATTTCGTGGAAATTCTGAGGGAATATGATAAACGGAGAAATATTGTTTTTGATAAACTGCAAAAAATTGAAGGAATTGTGTGCATTAAACCTCAAGGAGCTTTTTACATTATTGCCAAGCTGCCCATTGATGATGCGGAAGATTTTGCCAGATGGCTTCTGGAAGAATTCTCTGTTAATAATGAAACAGTGATGTTCGCACCTGCCCAGGGATTTTATGCCACACCCGGAATTGGCAAAAATGAGATCAGAATAGCTTATGTTCTCAACGAAAATGACCTGAAAACTGCAATGGATATTTTAAGGCAAGGGCTGGAAGAATATACAAGCAACCGCAGATAAACACTGACAAATTATTTAAACAGCAAATTTTTTCAATTGACAAAAATATTTGAATATCAAGCTTAGGGTTAGTTGACTTAATCTGGAATAATAAATGAAAATAATCGAAACTAAAATTGTTGAAATAAACAAAGAAAAACGCATTGCGTTGATTTTTCCGTATAATGTGAATACCATTACTCTCATCAAACAAATTGAAGGGCGCAAATGGTCAGCTTCCAATAAATTCTGGCATATGTCATTCTTTGGAAACTACTTGGAAATACTAAACGAAAAATTTCACGGAGAACTTAAATTCAGAAAAACAACTCCTGAAAATAAAGATAATAAAAAAAATACTACAATATTTCCTCCTGAGTATGTCGAAACTCTACAATTAAAAAATTATATTGAACCAACAATAAAAACTTATAGACTTCATTTCCAGCGATTTTTAAAATATCATCAAAAGGATTTGATTGTTCTACTGTTGCAACATTTTTATCTGGAAGAATATCATTAAAAATGTTAGGAACTACTAAATCCTGTTTGGGTGTATCGGGAATTGATGTGGATTCCAATGGTCTTAAATCTAATTTTATCTTCTTGTTTTTTTGAGTATGATAAATAGAACGACAATTATCAAAGTGTATAAAAGAAAACCAAAATGCCAGTGCATATACAATAATTGAAAAAATAATTGTTAATCTTAGGAAGCCTTTTTTTGCATTCATTGAATCTCCTGTTTTTATTTTCTTGAAGCCATTATATCTCATCCTAGTCCACTTCCCAATAAAAAAGGGGCGCAAACATCTGTATCGGCAACCGCTAAGTAAATCCGATAAA
>CAYWPW010000398.1:0-1637 GCA_964460095.1 uncultured Candidatus Cloacimonadota bacterium | reverse complement strand
CGATTTCTGACCAAAATTTCTTTCATAATCTTTCATAAATTATGTTACACTACCGATTTTGAATAGTGTGGGACGATTTTTATAACAACCTTTTGAAGCAAAAATTTATGAAATGTGTCAAGAAGTTTATTTATTTCAAAAATTTAAATAGAAGTAAAATTGTTAAATTATCGATTTTTATTAAATAGAGTTAAATAATGTAGATTAGCTTAATCTCTGAAAAAGTGTGAAAATATATGATTTAAATTTGGGAAAAGTGTATACCAAATGACACAAAAAAAAGTTCGGATTACGGGAATCGGTATTGAGGAATGCATCCAACGAATTACCGAAACAATATGATTTAGCACAGAGCCAAATTGACCATTTCAACGGTTTTGTTGGTTTCTGAGTCTTAACCGTTGAAAAGATTCAGCAGGAAGAAAAATCTTTTAACCATTAGATTCCTACTCTCGTGGGAATGACATTCCTAAGAAGTTTCTGAAGACTCAAGTAATTCTTTTCTGATGATTATGAATCGATTCGTGTTTTCTCGTTTGAATTTAAAAACCTCTCGCAGAATATCAAAAATGCTGGCACCAACGATTTTCTTCACAATCTCCAGCTTTTCTCCATCCCAATAAATGCTTTTTACAATATCCTTTAAATCTGAAGTTTTCTGTTTTCCTTTTCGAGTTCGAGTAAATTGCCAGTTGTCGCAATTAGTAAATTCATCAGTACAGGTTAGAAAAGTTTCTTTAAACTCTTCAGGAGGAATCAAAATTAATCTTTCAAATTGATAAAAATCCATTGCTCTTAATTTCCTGGAAAAAACCGGAATGATCTTCTTAACTTTAATTTGAGATGGAACTCGTTTTTTGAGTTTTTTCTCAATTTCCAAAACATCTTTTTCTTCTGAAATTGCAAAATCGAAATACTCATTTTCACCCTGGATTCCGATGGAAAGCGGAGGACCTAAACTCAACTTGGGATGAACGGAAAAACCTTCTGTATAAGAAATTGGTAATCCGCTTGCTCGCAGAATTTTCTGGATCATCCGCAGCAAATCTAAATGAGCCACAAACTGCATTAATCCTTTCTTTTCAAAGAAAACACGGTAATAGAAACTCTGTTGTTTTTCCGGTTTTTCGAATTCTAATTTTAGCTCTTTCAAATTTTCCTTTTCTATATATTTTGGGGAAATCTCAGAATTACAGACTCCACAATTCGTACACTTTCCAGTTCTGCAATCTTCGGTTGTTTTGGCTTGTTGGGCTTTTTTCCATTCTGAAATAAGAAAATCCTTTTCTATACCAATATCGATATGTTCCCAAACTAAAGTAGAATTCAAATCGATGGATTTAAGGTATTTTTGCAGGTCGAGATTTAAAGAATCAGCAGCATTTTGCCATTTATCATAATCATAGAATTCATGCCAGGCATCGAAAATCGCTCCATTTTTGTAAGCAGTATAAATCAATTTTCCTACTTCCCTGTCTCCTCTTCCCATCACACATTCCAGGATTGAAGAAGAAATCTCATGATATTTGGTTTTCACAAATTTATATCTTCTCAGGGAATTTTTGATGAACAGAGCTTTCTTAAGAAGCACATCTGAGGACTCCATTTCTGTCCACTGCAAAGGAGTGAAAGCTTTT
>CAYWPW010000397.1:0-1659 GCA_964460095.1 uncultured Candidatus Cloacimonadota bacterium | reverse complement strand
TTGGTCTTCTAGTGAATTTCGGAAATAAGCTTGAATTCAAGAGAAGAATATATTAACCACAGATGGACATGAAAAATATGAAAAAATGGAAATTAAAGTCAGTGCTTAGTCAGTGAAAGTCAGTGGCAAAAAAATGGAGAAAAAATGAGAGTATTAATTATTGATGATGAAAAAAATATTTGTATTTCATTGAAAAGCATTTTGGAAGATGAAGATTATAACTGCGATTATGCTTTATCCGGCACAGAAGGTCTGGAAAAATTTGATATTTATTCACCGGATGTTATTCTATTGGATGTAAAACTGGGCAATGTAAATGGCTTGGATATCCTGGAGCAAATTTTAAAAATTGATGCCAATACAACTGTAATTATGATTTCCGGTCATAGTGGCATAAAAGAAGCTGTAACTGCCATTAAAATGGGAGCATTTGATTTCTTAGAAAAACCTCTCAGCCTGACAAAAGTGAAGATAGCCGTTAAAAAAGCCTGGGAATTCAAATCAATTTCTCAAGATTATATCAGGATAAAAAAATCGTTTGACGAGCAATATAAAATCATTGGTGAAAGCAAAGCTATTCAAGATTTATTGCTTTTGATTTCTAAAGTTGCTCAGAGTGATTCCAAGGTTCTTATTCGCGGAGAAAGCGGAACCGGAAAGGAACTTGCTGCTTTTGCTATTCACCATCAAAGCAAAAGAGATAAAAAACCTTTTATAAAATTCAATTCTGCTGCCATTCCCAATGAGCTGGTTGAAAGCGAACTTTTCGGTTTTGAAAAAGGAGCGTTTACAGGAGCTGATAAATCTAAAAAAGGAAAAATTGAACAAGCTGATAGTGGAACACTTTTTTTGGATGAGATTGGCGATATGAATCTTAATGCTCAGGCAAAAATCCTGCGCGTAATCCAGGAAGGTGAATTCGAAAGAGTGGGTGGAAATAAAACTCAAAAGATCGATACAAGGATAATTGCCGCTACTCATAAAAATCTGGAAAATCTGGTTCAAACAGGTGAATTCCGTGAAGACCTTTATTATCGGCTGAATGTGATTCCAATCGTTACTCCTCCGCTGCGTGAGCATCCCGAAGATATGCCGATTCTGATAAAATATTATTCAGAATTTTATTCTACTGAACTTCAGCTTGCTCTGAAAACATTTCTGCCGGAAACAATTATTGAGCTTCAATCGTGGCAGTTCAAAGGCAATGTACGAGAATTGAAAAACATCATCGAACGAGTTTACATCCTGGTTGATAAAAAAGAAATTGATATTCCTGATATTATCACCTTTGGTCAAACTTCCAGCAAAATTGTAGATTTCTGGAATCAGACTATTCCTTTCAAAGACAAGAAAAGAGAATTTGAAACGAAATATTTAGCCACTCAAATGAAATTGAATAATAATAATCTATCTAAAACTGCAGAAGTTTTAGGTTTGCAGGTCAGTAACCTGTCGCGGAAGATTAAAGAACTGAATATAAAAACTGATTAAAGCTGAGCGTTCTCATTAACTCATCCTGCTGTCCTTCTCTTAGCAAAAAGAGAAGGAACATAAGAAAAGCTGGAAGAAATAGAAAAAAAAATTATGGATTCTGCAAAATAGAGTGTTTTTGTCATCCTGAGAAATTCTTCATGCTTTTCCATCGAAGGATCTCCGCTT
>CAYWPW010000396.1:0-1665 GCA_964460095.1 uncultured Candidatus Cloacimonadota bacterium | reverse complement strand
AATATTCATTTCCTTCCGGATCCCAGACTTTTGCACCTTTACCTTTGGCAATTACTACTGGAAGCGGATGATAATTATGAGCACCGAATGTCTCTTCAAGGCGCATTGCTTCGTCTGTTCCGATGTTACCAAATACTAATTTTTCACTCATTTTTTCCTCTATTTTCTCATTAATTTTTTGAATCCTTTTCTTTTTTTTGACTGCGAATGTCAAACGATTTCTGTAATTATTTAACCACGAAGGACACGAATGAACACGAAGAAAAAATATTTATCAAATAACAACTGTGTTTACAGACCTTGAAAAGGTTTAAAAGGATTTTCTTACTACTAAGCCTTTTCAACGGTTTTCTAAATATTCCAACCATTGAAAAGGTCTACTTGAGAGAATTCCTCTGTATGTAAACCGTTTTCAAGGTTAATTAAACTTCTTTCACTGAATTCCGAATCCGTTCTCTCCGTGTTTATACTTGAACCGAACCTGATTTGATGATTTGCTTGACACAATAATTCTGGGTTTTTATCTAACCCGAAAATTTAAAGAAAAAATATGAAAGCAGATTGGAAGAATACAGCAGTAATCGTGCCAATATACAATTCATCAAAGTATTTGAAAGAATTGTTCGGAAGGATTTTTGAGTTTTATCCTGCTGAAAGTGTGTATGCAATTAATGATGCATCAACAGATAATTCTGCAAAAATTTGTGAAACATCAGGTGTGAATTTGATAAATATTTCGATAAATAAAGGCAAAGGAAATGCTCTTAATATCGGTTTTAAGGAAGCAATTACAGATGAATTTAAATTTGCATTTTCAATTGACAGCGACCTGCAACATAAACCGGAAGATTTTCCTGGGTTTTTGGAAAAACAAAATAAAGATGAGATAGATTTATTAATTGGAAGAAGGATGTTATCAAAAACAAAAATGCCTTTTATGCGAGTTTGCAGCAACTCGATAACGAGCAAAATAGTTTCAATTTTCACCAAACAGAAAATTTTGGATTCTCAATGTGGATTCAGATTGTATAATTTGGATTCAATTAAAGATTTCAAATTTCGAACAAAGCGTTATCAATTTGAAACTGAAGTTATCCTGGAGCTGGCCAAAGCTGACGGAAAGACAGGATTCATCGATATTGAGACTATTTATGATGGACAGAAAAGTTATATTTCTCATTTGAGAGATATTATGAATTTTATTAAAATAATTATCTACGAAATTTTTCATTGTAGTATAAAATAACTTATAAGAAGTTATAAGATAAAGATGATTAACCACGAAGTTCACAAAGAAATATGAAGATAACTAGAGAATACACTTAGCGTTACTTCGTGTTCTTTGCGGCTAAGAGGAGATAGAATGAGAATTTTACTTACAAATGATGATGGAATCGATGCACCTGGAATAAATATTTTAGCTGATGTGCTGAAAGAAAACGGACACGAAATAATCATGATTGCTCCGGATCAGGAACAGAGTGCAACCTCACACTCAATCACACTTCATCAACCTTTGAGGATTTTAGAAAGAGATAATAATCGGTATGCAGTTACCGGCAGTCCGGCAGATTGTGTGATATTGGCGGAAAAAGTTATTTTGAAACATCCGATCGATCTGGTGATATCCGGGATAAATGGCGGACAAAACATGGGTGAAGATGT
>CAYWPW010000395.1:0-1669 GCA_964460095.1 uncultured Candidatus Cloacimonadota bacterium | reverse complement strand
AATAAAGAGCAGAGTTTTGTCAGACAGATCAGAGATAGATTCCCTAAAATATTGTATGATGATCTCTCGGAGATAATACTTCCGCTCAGAACTGTTAAGGAAAAGTGGGAAATCAAACAGCTTCAAAAGGCAATTGATATTACAGGAAAGGGAATCAGACAGATATATAAAAAAGCCAGACCTGGAATTATGGAATATGAACTGGAAGCAATTTTGAATTATGAAATTACGAAAACCGGTTTGAGACATTTAGGATTCAAATCCATTATTGCTGCCGGGGAAAATGCCGCAACTCTTCATTATGAAAGTAACAATTCAAAAATCGGGGAAAATGACCTTGTTCTTCTGGATGTCGGTGCTTCCTGCAATAATTACAGTGCAGATATTAGCAGAACATTTCCGGTATCAGGTAAATTTTCACAAAGGCAAAAAGCTGTTTATGAAGAAGTTTTGAATATCCAAAAAGAAATAATAAAAATGATAAAACCGGGAATCGGATTTCCGGAATTAAATAAAAAAACTGTTGAATTGATCACAGAATCTTTGAAGCGATTGAATTTGATAAAAGAGGATAAAGAGTACAAAAAATATTATATGCACAGCATCGGTCATCACCTGGGAATGGATACACACGACATTGGGAAAAGGGATTCTGTATTAGAAATTGGAAATGTGATAACAGTCGAACCGGGAATTTATATTCCTGAAGAAGGTATCGGTATCCGCATTGAAGATGATATTCTGGTTACAAAGGATGGTCACAAGAATCTATCTGAAAGTATTCCTAAAGAGATTGAGGAGATAGAACGCGGATGACACGGATGTTACTGATTTGCACAGATATAATTGACAGGAGAAACAGGATTGACGGGAAAAAATGAATATCCAATATCCAACCCCAGTGTAATAAAAGAAAAAGAAGATTACACAGGGCAGGCAAGGAATGATGAAGGATGAAGTAAAAAAGTCAGTGCTTGTCAGTGAAAGTCTGTGGCAAAAAAAAGAATTAGACGCAAATAAAATATGATGAATTATGAAAAAATCTTATTAGAACTAAAACTTAACAAGTTTTGGAAACTTGTTAAGTTTAAAAAATCATGGATAATAAATTTATAAAAGATTAACATGTTAGATTTAAAAATTAAATATTATCCGTGCAAATCCGTATTATCCGTGTCATCAGTGTTCAATAAAAAGAGGAAAAAATGAAGACAGCTATTTGTCCCGGAACTTTCGATCCGATTACAAATGGTCACATCGATGTTCTTAAAAAAGCATCGAAAGTGTTCGACGAAATTATCCTGGCTGTTGCCGGAGATACAGGGAAAAAAACATTTTTCAGCTTGGAAGAAAGGTTGGAGCTTTGCAGGAAATCCACTGAACATCTTTCCAAGATTAAAGTTATGAAATTCACCGGATTGGTTGTAGATTTTGCCAGGAAAGCTGGAGCAGTTGCCATGATTCGCGGTCTGCGTGCTGTTTCAGATTTTGAGTATGAATTATCTCTTGCTTTGATGAATAAGAAACTTCATCCTGAAGTTGAAACAGTTTTCTTTGTGCCGGATAATAAATTTTTGTATCTAAGTTCAACCATGGTTCGTCAAATTGTGGATTTAGGTGGAAGTATAAAAGACCTGATTCCTGAATGCGTGGAACAAGCTTTAAAGAA
>CAYWPW010000394.1:0-1676 GCA_964460095.1 uncultured Candidatus Cloacimonadota bacterium | reverse complement strand
TTCGTGTAATTCGTGGATAGAAAAAAAGGTAAATAATGAAAGCAATGATTCTAAACCAAATCTGTGACCTCAGAGAAAATAAAAATCCTCTTGAACACGTGGAAATTCCCATTCCTGAACCGAAAGATAATCAGATTCTAATAAAAATTTCTCGTTGTGGAGTTTGTCATACTGAACTCGACGAAATCGAAGGTAGAACACCACCTTCAAAATTACCCATGATTCCGGGTCATGAAGTTGTAGGTTATGTTGAAAAGCTTGGAATCAAATCCAGCAAGTTTAAAATCGGAGATAGAGTTGGTGTTGCCTGGATTTTTTCTACATGTGGGAAATGTGATTTCTGTCTTTCCCAAAAAGAAAATTTATGCCCGGATTTCAAAGCTACAGGTAGAGATGCAGATGGTGGTTACGCAGAATATATGACAGTTTCTGAAGATTTTGCTTATAAAATTCCTGAAATTTTTTCTGATTCAGAAGCAGCTCCACTTATGTGTGCTGGAGCAATCGGATATCGTTCGTTGCGTTTAACTAATTTGCAAAATGGACAGACATTGGGCTTAACAGGTTTTGGTGGTTCAGCTCATCTGGTTCTGAAAATGGTGAAATATAAATTCCCAAAATCTAAAGTATTTGTTTTTGCTCGCAGTGAAAAAGAGCAAGAATTTGCTCTTGAACTCGGTGCCTTCTGGGCTGGAAATACAACCGATGAATCTCCTGAAAAATTAGATGCTATCATTGATACAACACCAGTTTGGAAACCGATTGTGGAAGCTCTCAACAATCTGAAACCCGGAGGAAGATTGGTTATTAATGCTATTAGAAAAGAAGATATCGATAAGGATTATCTTCTGAAATTGGATTATCCGAAACATCTGTGGCTGGAAAAAGAGATTAAAAGCGTGGCAAATGTGGAAAGAAAAGATGTCATAGAATTTCTAGAGCTGGCAGCAAAAATACCCATCAAACCGGAATTCCAGGAATACAAACCGGAACATGCAAACATTGCTTTGTTAGAACTGAAAGAACGGAAAATACGCGGAGCGAAAGTTTTGAGAATATCTGAATTCAACCCGACTCGGGTTTGAAAAACTCGAGTCGGGTTGACTGGAAACCTTATGGAAAAAATCGAATTCAAACCGATCGGAATAATTCATTCTCCTTTTAAAGAACCAAAGGGAATGCCAATTCAACCTGCCGGTGCAAAAGGAATTAAGGGAACAATCGAAGTATTTCCGGAATTTCAAGACGGACTGAAAGACCTTGATGGTTTTTCTCATATTATCCTGCTCTTTCATTTTCATCTTTCAAAAAGTTATAATTTGAAAGTGATGCCATACATGGAAGATGAAATCAGGGGAGTGTTTGCCACCCGCGCACCTCGTCGTCCCAACCAGATTGGATTGTCCATAGTTCGATTGGATAAGATCGAGGATAACATTCTGTATATTTCTAATGTTGACATCATTGAGGGAACTCCACTTTTAGACATTAAGCCGTTTGTATCTAAATTTGATTGTTTTGATATTGATGAAAACACAAAAGTTGGTTGGTTGAAGAAACGTATGAAAAAGGTAGATGAACATCGTTCGGATGAAAGATTTAGTTAGAGCCCATCCGCAAAGTATGATTTTTGAATTTCTAACTCCCCTAACCCCTCTTTGCAAAAGAGGGGAAAC
>CAYWPW010000393.1:0-1684 GCA_964460095.1 uncultured Candidatus Cloacimonadota bacterium | reverse complement strand
AACTTGTACAAGTCCAAGCGGGGAATATCTCTCCTCAATAATTTCTGATTCGGGTAGGTTTAACGCAAAAGAAATAGCTTTGTATTGCGAGATCTTTTTTAGATTAAGTTTATGAAAAGCAAGATAAAAAAGAGAAATAAAAATGATTGAAAAAACTATTGTAAACAGAATGAATTTTTTTTTACTTAGATTGATGGAGAAAACAATCGCAATGATGAATGCGACGGTTGTTATAAAAAGTAAAGTGGAAAATGGATGCAGAAAATATGAGATAAGAACTACAAAGATCGCTCCCATTGCTGAACCTGACAAATTTGAAAAATAAGTTTTGCTGATGGGGAATCTCGTTAAAGAGATACCAATGGTTGAAGCTCCAAAAATAAAGGGAATTCCCATCACAACAAAGTATAGAAAAAAGTAAAAAATCTGACGGTTATCAATACCAATTTCAAAGGGATTGAACGGTATTTTGCAGAATATAATAAAACCTAAACTCATCGAAATGGGGAAGAGTACTAAAGAAATATAAATAAACTTATTCAAATGCTTTTCTATCTTTTTTTTCAGAAATACGATTGCTGTTCCACTCACCCCGAAACCTAAAAGTGCAATGCTGATGATAAGCGAAGAAAGATTTTGCCACTGAGTAAGGGCAAAAATTCTAATGAAAATTATTTCATAGCAAAGGATCGTGAATGAAGTGAAGAATATAATTGGTTGAATAAATTTTGTTTCAGGATGGGAATAAATATTTTTCATTTTCTGATAAGAGGAACAAATCTCACACTTGTAATAACTTTTGTTTCGATATCCGTTTCCGATTTTTTGGTGATGAGAAGCAGGTTTTGAACACTGAATAAAGGTCCGACCGGAATGCACATTCTGCCACCGATTTTCAATTGAGTGATGAGTGAAGGAGGAACGAATTCAGCAGCGCAGGTTACAATAATTGCATCATAAGGAGCAAATTCTTCCCAGCCAAAATAGCCATCTGCACATTTCGCGTGAATCTTTTCATAGCTGGAAGTCTTAAGCATTTCGTTTGTTCGTTCATACAATTTCTCAACGATCTCAATCGTATAAACGCTATCTGAAATTGCAGATAAAATTGCTGCCTGATAACCTGATCCTGTTCCGACTTCCAGAACTTTGTCATCTTTTTCCAGATTGAGGAATTCAGTCATCAGAGCAACAATGTAAGGCTGCGAAATTGTTTGCCCATAACCAATTGGCAGAGGACGATCTGAATATGCTGCTGAGCGGTAGAGTTTGGGCACGAATAAATGCCTGGGAATTGTGCTCATTGCATCAAGAACAGTTTTATCATCGATTCCCCTGTCTTTGATCTGCCATTGAACCATGGACTGCCGTTTTTCTTCATAAGTTTTTTTGCATAAGGAAGTTGTTGGATAGAAAATCAGGAAACAAATAATGAAAAGTTTGATAAGATATCTCACAAATATTGAAGTCATTTCATCCTCCCTTAGTCAAAATAAAAATGAATTCTGCAAAATGAAAAAGCTGTCTTTCTGAGGAAATCGTCGAAGTAGTTCTAACGAAGAATCTCATTATAGCGAAGATCCTTCGATGGAAAAAGCAAGAAGAATATCTCAGGACGACAAAAACACTCTATTTTGCAGAACTCCTCGAAATTAGACAAAAACAAAATGTAGATTACACATAC
>CAYWPW010000392.1:0-1686 GCA_964460095.1 uncultured Candidatus Cloacimonadota bacterium | reverse complement strand
TCCTATTATTTTTAAACCAATAAAGAAAATCACTAATCCACTTTTTTTAAAACTGATAAAAAATAACATTTCTGTTTTTTGTGCTCATACGAATCTGGATTTGATTAAGAAGGGAGTAAATTTTGCTTTTGCTGAGAAACTCAGCTTACAGAATCTCGAATTTATTTCCAATGAATCCGGTTCGAAATTGTATCATGTCGCTGTTTATGTTCCCGATGATTCTATGGAACAAGTTGCAAATTCTGTTTTTGAAGCTGGTGCGGGAATTATCGGAAATTATGAAAACTGTCTGAATAATTATGAAGTAAACGGTCAATTCAAACCTTTAATGGGAAGCAATCCTGCAATCGGTGAGACAGGAAAGCTGGAAAAAGTTACTGAACGTAAATTGGAATTTTTTGTAGATTCTTTTAATTTGGATAAAGCTATTTCTTCAATGAAATCCGCACATCCGTATGAAACTCCTGCTTATGCGATCTATCCTCAAGAAAAGCAGAGCGAAAATTTTGGGCTCGGTTTGATTGGAGATTTAGAAAACGAGCAAACGATTCAAAAATTTTCTCAATCAGTTAAAATGAATCTGGAAGCTCCATTTATCAAACTCTGGTGCGCCAGTAAGAATCTGAATTCTAACGTGAAAAAAATTGCAATTTGTGGAGGGAGTGGAAGCTCACTACTTTCTAAAGTTTATAATAGAGCAGATATTTTTGTTTCTTCGGGTTTTGATTATCACACATTATTGAACAGTAAAATTCCGCTTATCGATGCCGGACATTTTTACACGGAATATCCGGTTCTGGAAAATATGAGAAAGATGCTTTCCGGATTTGAAGTTGAGATTATTGAACTGAAAGCTGAAGAACATGAAATACAGAAAGAAATGATTATCTGAGGTAGAGTAGAATTTATGAACCTTTCCCCCTGGATGCTAGAATTCATAAACAATTATGGAACAATAGCTTTATTCATCACATCATTCATTGCCGCCACTATCGTGCCGGCAAGCTCTGCTGCTATTCTGGTTGCTGCTCTGGCTGTGGGTGCTCATCCTGTTTCCTCTTTAATAGCCTGTTCCATTGGAAACAGTCTCGGTTGTGCAGCGAATTACTGGCTCGGTTATCTCATCGGCAAACCGCTCATTCCCAAACTGAAAAAATCTAAAAGCGGAAGAAAAGCGATCGAATATTCCCAGAAATATGGTGCCTGGAGTCTGCTCATTTCCTGGACTCCATTTCTGGGAGATCCTTTAACCATCGCTGCCGGAATATTCAGGATTAATTTTTTACAGTTCTCGATAATTGTTTATTCCTTAAGAATAGTTGGATATTTAATTATTGCAGCTTACTTTATGCGAGCCTAATAATAAACTTGCTATCCAGCAACTGCCGAATAGCAAGTTTAAGAAGCATTTCTTTGCGAAGATTATTCTTTCTTTTTACAAGTACAAATGAATTTACAACAAAGGGCAAATAATAAGAAAGTATTAGCTAAATGACAGTAATTGACTAAATGCTTAACACCGAAAAATTTACCGGCGATTAAGCCATCCACTAATCCAATTATCATAACGATAACTGCGACGATAACTAAAATCCAACTGATGGTTTTCATTTTCTCTCCTTTTTTAGATGCAGGTTCTGTAACACAGAACCACTTATTTATTTACTTAACATATTATTTTCTATA
>CAYWPW010000391.1:0-1698 GCA_964460095.1 uncultured Candidatus Cloacimonadota bacterium | reverse complement strand
GATTGCCTGTCAAGTCGTAGTCCGATTTATCGGATCGAAGACTGAAGGTGAGGTACAAAACACTCTATTATGCAGAACTCATAGTAGATAATTATATGATATACAACTTCATAAATATTTGTCTTTCCGAGGAAATCTTCGAAGAAAATTCTTACGAAGAATCTCATAATGAAAATAGATCCTTCGTTAGTTAATTCAAGCAGAACCTCTCAGGAGGACATTTAATGTAAAACAGCATAATCAATACAAATTACTCCCAGCCTGTATCCAACTCTCCGCTAATAATATCTTGAATTATTTCTTCAATTTCAACCTTGATGCTGTTCGGGATCAGTTCTTCAAAATCATGATAGGGAGCAATGCCAACTCCTTTATTTTCCAGGGTACCATGATAAACTCCTCCCCCGTTGAAATTATTTTTAATAAAATCATCAACCGTGTCATAAACAGCATTATCAGCTCTTTTCAAACAAGAAGAAAGAAGAATATCCTGAACTTCAGTTAAAAAAAAGTATTCGTCAACATCCACTCCTATCCCCCACTTCTCATTCTCTTTGGCTGCCAGCAAAACACCATTCCCGGTTTGACCAGCCACCGGAAAAATCACATCTACTCCATTAAAAATCAGACTATCTGCTAAATCAAAACCCAGTTCTTCGTCATAGAAACTATTTGCATAAGTTCCATCCTCAGTCACGTTTTTGTCATATTTCTCGTTGAAATAGTTCTTTCCATTCAGATAGCCAGTAATGAATTGATTAACTGGAAGTATATCCATCCCGCCTACATACCCGATTTTGGGTTCATTTGCATCCTGTAAATCTGCCCAGAATGCAGCCAGAAAACCCAATGGAAAAGAAGCTTCGTCCGTCTCAAAAATTATGCTTTGAATATTTTCTATAGATTCTTCAAATTCAAAATCGACAATGGCAAAATCAATTTCGGGAAATATCTGGGCAACATTATATGTTGCTTCGCTTTGATCAAATCCAATCGGAAAAATCAGCTCACACCCGATTTCTGATAATTCATTCATTACAGATTCGAAATCTCCTATTGAATCTGCTTCTGCATATTCTGCAGTAACATCAAAATCTTCTGCAGCCCTTTCCAGACCTTCCTTGCAATTGCCTGTAAAACTCTGATTTTCAAATCCGCCAAAAGATGAAATCATACCAATCTTTATTGAGGATTCATTTGAGTTATTGCAGCATAAAATCATAATAAAAATAAGTAGAATTAAATATTTCTTCGTCATTTGATCTCCTATTTCTTATTCTTGAGCGTCTGTTCCTCATTCCCACGCAGGAGCATGGGAACGAGTTAATTATTTTTTTTCTTCGTGGCCCTTCGTGTTCTTAGTGGCTAAACAATCTATCATTTCCTCCTGATCGAAACAGTGCCGGAAGGATATTTCCTTATTTGATAAGAATATTTGGGATTTATAGCAGAATTTATTTTTTTAATCAACTTTGCATGTTGGATTTGTTTTTTTAAAATGCTTGTCGCATCTTCAAAATCCAGAAAGATATTGGCGATATTCCACGCTGCTTGGCAAAGACAATTTTCAATAGTAGAAAAAGCATTTTCTTTCCTATCTGGTTTTACTTTACCTTTCCTCAAATAATAAGCTGTCACAAGTTCATCATAAAATAAATTAATCTCAGAAATCTGCTCTGTAAAATACTGATGTGGATT
>CAYWPW010000390.1:0-1701 GCA_964460095.1 uncultured Candidatus Cloacimonadota bacterium | reverse complement strand
CTGGATTGACTGGAACCAATAGCCAGACCAGCTAACAATCCAACACAATAAAATTCGGTTATCGTTCTGCACCAGAAAGCCCAGAATACAACTACAACCCAGATAATTAAAGTAATCGTAATAGTCTTTTTTGCACCGATCTTATCTAAAATATATCCAAAAACAAATGCTCCAACCATAGAAGTCAAATTTACAATGATGAAATAAGGTATCAACTGTTTTAAGGTCATACCGAACCTGGTTGCTCCATAAATTGCTGCAAAACTGATCACAACAACAATCCCATCATTATAGAAAAGATAGCTGCAAATAAATTTGAGAAGTTCCTTAAATTTTCGAATATTCTTTGCTGTTGTGATAATTCTTTGAAGAGCAGTTTTGAAATAATTTGTTCGTTTGGATGGTTTCTTTATTTCTTTCAAAAGGAAAAAAGTGAACAAGGCAAACAAGCCGAAAAACAGAGCAACTGCTGGAAAGGCGAGATTAACCAGATTATTATTTACCAAAGGCAAAACCAGAAACAGAGATAATAATCCTCCAACGTAACCCAGTGCCCAACCCCAACCGGAAACTTTTCCCAAATCATTCCTGCCTGCGATTTCCGGTAACAGCGAATTATAAAAAACCATACCGCTATTGAAACCGAAATTAGCAATTATGAAAAAAAGCATTCCTGTAAAAATATTTCCTGCTTTTACAAAATACAAAAGAGCTGTAAAAATTACTGTTAAGTAAGTAGTGTAAAAAAGGAATCTTTTTTTGGCACGAGAGTAATCTGCCACTGCACCGAAAATAGGAGCTGAAATAGCGACCAGCAACATTGAAATGCTAACAGCTCTCCCCCACAATGCAGTTCCCAATTCTTCCTGATTTACAACAACTTCTTTGAAATATAGGCTGTAAACAACAGTTACGATAATAGTAGTGAAAGATGAATTTGCGAAATCATACATTAACCAGCCGAAAATATTTTTTGTTAATTTCATGCTAATTCTTCTAAATTAATATTTTGAAGATGGAAAC
This sequence comes from uncultured Candidatus Cloacimonadota bacterium, assembly GCA_964460095.1. GTDB lineage: Bacteria > Cloacimonadota > Cloacimonadia > Cloacimonadales > TCS61 > JABMPU01. The sequence goes on along the minus strand of CAYWPW010000390.1, from coordinate 678 downwards.
CTTCGTAATTTTTCACGTTCGGAGTTGCAATAAAAATCTGATGTTTTTTCTTTAATAGATGAATTATGTTCAAAGCTCTTTCTTTATCCAGATCTGCCAGAACATCATCAAACATGAGAATCGGTGTGTCTTTTGCTTTTTTTGAGATCAAATTTGCCTGGACCAGACGAGCGGCAATAACCAGCGAACGCTGTTGACCTTGCGAACCAAAACTTCTTGCTGGATGCTCATCAAAACTAAATTGGATATCATCCAAATGCGGACCGGATAAACTTCGTTGAGATTCGATTTCAGATTTTTCAGTATCCTCCAGGTGATTTCTTAAATTGTCTTTCAGGTTTTCTCCATAAAAATTCGCAAACGAAAATTTATATTTAACATCAAGTTCTTCATGATTGTTACTGATCTGTGAATAAGTATCTGTTAATAATAGAATGAAATTTTTCAGATAATCCAGCCTGAATTCAATAACCTGGCAGGCAATATCAATAAATTGCTCATCCCAGGTTTTTTTCTCCAGGTTTTTAAATCTAGTTTTAAGAAGAGCATTTCTCTGTTTTAAGATGCGATAATATTTTCGTAATAATTGCAAATAATTATAGGAATATTGTGATATTGCCAAATCAAAAAATCGTCTTCTTTCTGCGGGAGGACCGCTTATAATCCTGATATCTTGCG
>CAYWPW010000389.1:0-1712 GCA_964460095.1 uncultured Candidatus Cloacimonadota bacterium | reverse complement strand
GTTATCGTTTAATAACCGTCATTACAGCCTGATACGAAAACAGGAAGAACTCAATTTGCTGCTTTCCAAAAAGATCTTGGGAAAGTGGTAAACTGGAGAGATAGATGAAAAGAAGTGATGTCATTTTAATTCTGGCATTGATTTTAATTGGATATTTATCTTACAATAAATATATTAAAAAATCGGAGAAAATACCGGAAACGATTTTTCCGCAAGAACAGATTATTTATCCTGAAGATGAAGAAAACAATAAACTGGAAACACGAATCAATGATAACGAAGAAATAACGATTGCCAGGCATAATGTGATTACAGAAGCAGTGGAATTAATTCAACCAGCAGTTGTCAGTGTGAATGTGACAAAAACAAAATATGTGCGAAGAAGGTTAAGCCACTTTTTTGGTTTTTACGATAATATTCCTTATGATATTGAGAGTATTGGTTCAGGTGTGATTTTCAATAAAGATGGATACATTATCACCAATGCGCATGTTGTGGAAGGAGCCACTGAAATCAAGATAATTTTAACTGATGGTCGTCAATTGGAAGGGAAATTAATCGGAATTGATAGCGTACATGATATTGCAGTTGTGAAGATTTCCGGAAAAGAACTTCCCTGGGCAAAGCTGGGAAATTCATCAGAATTGATTATTGGAGAGTGGGCGATTGCAGTTGGTAATCCGTATGGTTTTCTTATCAAGGATAGTAAACCAAGTGTTTCTGTAGGAGTGATTTCTGCTGTTAACCGGGATTTTGCTGAAAACAGAGACAAAAAAATCTACAGAAGAATGATCCAAACTGATGCTGCAATTAACCCGGGGAACAGTGGTGGTCCTTTGGTAAATATTTATGGTGAAGTGATTGGAATTAACACATTTATATTTTCCGAATCCGGTGGAAATATCGGAATCGGTTTTTCAATTCCTATAAACAGAGTTAGGAAAAGTGCGGAAGAATTGATAAAATATGGTAAGATCAGGAAAATCTGGCTGGATTTTGAAGTTCAGGAATTAAATCCAATGTTGGCTTCATATCTGAACCTGAAAGATCAAGAAGGGATTCTGGTTACTAAGGTTGATGCAAAAAGCCCTGTTGGTAAAGCTGGTTTGAAAAAAGGTGACATCATCAAAAGAATAAACAACAATATCATTTCTAACTTTGAGGATGCTCAATTAGCAGTGAGTGATATTGGCGTTGGAGAAAAAATAAAATTTCAAATATTGCGAGATAATAAAGAACGTATTATCGAAGTTGATGCAGTTGAACATAAATGAAGATAAGAGAGAGGATCTGGATTCCCAATCGAGTTGGGAATGACAAAATTATTTAAAAAATAGACAGGAGATTTTGATGAAAAAATTTATTATTATAGCGGTAATTATTGTGGTAATTGTAGCAGTCATTTTAGCTGTAGGTTCAAAGAAAGGAAAATCCGGGAAAAAATCTAAAGAAGAAGTAAAATCGTATGTTGTTGAAAAGGGTAAAATCACGATAAAACTGGAAGAAACAGGTGAAATCCAACCGATTAAAGAAATTGAAATCAAATCTAAAATAAGTGGTAATATCACCAAGTTTTTCGTGGAAGAAGGAGATTTTGTTCAGATGGGAGATATCATTGCAGAGATCGAGCCGGATTATAATCAGGCACAGGAAATCTCAGGGTGAATAGCAATCTCAAACTTGCAGAAATCAGGCTGAATAATGCTAAAAAA
>CAYWPW010000388.1:0-1714 GCA_964460095.1 uncultured Candidatus Cloacimonadota bacterium | reverse complement strand
ACTTAAGTTTCGCAGGAGTGTGAATTATCATCACGACTGCTTTCAGGTATTTTATAATATTCCATAACATCTTGTTCTTTATAGATTTAAGTATAAGTGCAAAATCAGTGATTTAAGCTGCATTTTCAAGATTACCTTCTTTCCTCGTTTTCACTTTTTCCAGCGGATCGAAAAATCTGAAAATTGTTTCTTGGAATTCTGGTGTTTGAAAAAATACTGAAATCATTTCATTGTAATCAACTCCAAGCCAATCACATAATGAACGGCATAGTTGAACAAACACATTCCATATCTTCTGACTAAGATTCAATTCCAGCATAAATATTTGTGTGTTTGAAAAGGCTTCGCCAAGAGTTTCATAAGATGAAAATCGCTTCATCAGATTCAATAGAATATAACGCATAAGAGTAATGGTTGTGTCTGCGATTTGAGCATCAAAATCGTTCGATTGACATTTGCCTAAACCCAAATGTTGTTTGCATTCCTTGAAGAATACTTCAATCGTCCAGCGAATACTGTAGGTTTCCAAAGCCTTTTTGAAGCTCAAATTCAAATCGGTTGTTACCAGTAACTCCCAATATTTTCTACGATTTGCTTTATTGAAAAACAGTACCATCTTGATTCCTTTGTATTCAACAACGACAGGAATATAAAGCATTTTCAGAGAGCGGCAATGTTTTATACTACATTTATTCATAGCCAATATCTGCTTTGCTGTAAGTTGCTTTCCCTGATAGAAATATTTTCTTTTATCCATCTTGCAAGCTGCAATAAGGTGAATAATTCCTCGCTTCAGTTTGCGGATTACTCGAATAATAGCTTCTGATAAAAACCATTTATCCATGAGTACATAGTCTGGAATAAATCCATGTTTAACCGCTCTCTTGAGCATAATTTTTGCCATCTCGGTTTTCTTTTTGGAAACTTCCCGGATTCTTTTATAACCTGCTTCCGACTTATCCCTTTTCTTATGATACCTGGCTTTGAGTTCCTTCTTGCTCAAACCATATGGTTTTTCTTTGTTTTTTCCTTTCTCTGCGTGAAACGAAAAATCCAAAGGAATGAAGCTTTTTCCATCCCAAAATCCAAGAACTAACATTTTGAAACCAAGCAAATATTTTTGAAGAACATGGTCGTAAACTTTACCAATTTTCTCAATGGTTTTACCAACTTTTCCTAAAAAAACATCATCGGCAATCAGACACTGAACCGCTTTATTTTCATCACAGCTTTGCTCTTGCGAAATCTTCCTGAAGCGTTTACCAAAAGATAAAAGCAATGATCTCCAGTCAATTTTCGGATTATTTTTCAAACGGTAATATACATCTTTCTCCATTTCCGTCATATAGCTCATTCCTGATTTTATCATCCCGTACACACTCTTGCTCAAAGTAAATGACATCAAAAGTAAAACCATTAATACATCAGTTGCAACAAAGCCTTTCTGTTTATAACTGTTTAACTTCTGAACCGTTTTGCAGACACGGAATTGTCGATAGAAATCAGCGATGGTTTTAACAGCTTTATCACTGTCTTGAAAAAATTCTTGCAATTCAAACATACTTTTCAGATTTTTGATTTGTAGCATAAAATACTCCTTTTTGTAATTTGGCTTTTAACCAATACCAAAATATAAACTTGTGAGTATTTATGCTACATATTTCTTAATCTTTTTTTCACATATTATGCAGGTTCGTCTCCTGCGAAACTTGAG
>CAYWPW010000387.1:0-1730 GCA_964460095.1 uncultured Candidatus Cloacimonadota bacterium | reverse complement strand
ATTTATTTTATATCCAATTTATTGATGATGGAATCGCTTTTGATCCGACAAAAAAAGAGATGAAATCATCCAGGTTAAAATCCGGAAAGAAAAGAATTGGCGGAAAAGGTATTATAATTATCAGGAGTTATTCTGACATTCTTGAGTATAAAAGAATGGAGAATAGGAATTTTTTAAGAATTGGGAAGTATTTGAATAATACAAAATAGAGAATGAGGTAAGTAAATGTATTTTATTTTTAAAAACTCATCCCCTGTAGAAATATTCAGCAAGCTGAATTTCACAGGGTAAACTGCTGCCTGCACCGCCGAAGCTTGCGTAGGCGTGTCCTTCTCTTGAAAAAAAGAGAAGGAATATAAGTAAAATTGAAAGAAGTCATCTCTCACTTATGCTGAAGAGAGGGATTGAGGGTGAGTTAGAAAATGAATTATGAAGAACCATTTAAATAAAAAAAGGAGAATCAAATGGAAATAATGGATTATAAAAAAAATGATATTCTGATTTTAGGAGTTAAAGGTAACCTGGATGAAATTACTTCAGAAACTTTTCAGAAGAAACTTATTGAATTCATTGAAAACGGTGAAAATCAGATCATTCTTGATTGCAGCAAACTTGAATACGTCAGCAGCGGCGGAATAAGAGTTTTTTACTTAGTGGCAAATCTTCTGGACGATAAAAATGGTAAGATCGTCTTTTGCTCTTTAAATCCGAATATTAAAAAGTTATTTGATATTGTGGAACTGGAAGATGATTTTGAAATCTACTCCGAACTTGATGATGCAATAAATAAAATTTAATTTTTTATTTTGAGGAACTGGTTTCGAGTTGCGTGTTACGGGGTTTTACTCCTCGTTCCCAAGTTGAACTTGGGAGCGAGGAAACGAAAAGTGCGAGTTGCAAGATTTACTTTTAGAATTCAAATTAATGATAATGAGTTTCTTTGGAACTTTCTGTTCTATCTACATCCCAGTCATAACTGCAAACCCGGCACTTCCGATGATCTTTGAAATGTTTACGAGTAGTAACTTCATCATCCCAATGTTGATCGTAGTGATCCGTTTTCTGGCCTGAAGAAGATGTGGTTCTGCCTTTGTAAACACGACGTTCTACCTTTTGAGTTTCTTGGTTTTCTCCGGTTTTTGTAGTTCCACGCCCAGTTGCTGTCCACATTCCACGGCAACTCGGGCATCTATTATAACTGATTGTTTTATAATTCCATTTTACATAAATGATATAGCAAAAAACAGCACCGATAGCCATTATTAATGGCTGAGTTAATACTATATGAAGTGTGAGAAATAGAAAAGCTGCGTAATAAAATGCCGTTAAAAAAATAAAATTTAAGAACTTAACAAATCCATTTGGAAAGAATTTCATAAAAGCGAATATGAAGAAAAATGGCAGGAAGATGAATTGTGGAATCGAGAAGAAAAGAAATATTAAAAAAATGGTGATAATGATACCGATTATTTTGGTTATCCAATTTATTTGCTTGAACTTATCAAAAAAAATTTTTTTTGTATTTTTTTTCATGAAGTAATCTCTGGAAGCGAGTTTATTGAAATCGAATCCACGCACAAAATTAGCAAATGGAAGTTTTTCTACAATCTTATTTTTCCCTTTACCAAGTGTTTCCACGTTAACTACCTTATCATTCACAAAATGGAATTTTATATCTTCATAACGTTTTTTATCTTTCACTGCTATTATGTAACGATAGAAAGCTTCAG
>CAYWPW010000386.1:0-1761 GCA_964460095.1 uncultured Candidatus Cloacimonadota bacterium | reverse complement strand
TCTGAAAAATGAAAATCCAATTGCAGTTATCGAATTAAAATCAACAAAAACAAAGGATCTGAAAACGATTGAAAAACAGGCATTCAATTATAAAACACATCAATCAAATTGCAAATATGTAATTACATCAAATTTTGATAAAATCAGATTATATATTAATGATGCTACCGAATTTGAAGAGTTTAATATTTTCAAACTTTCTGAAAATGAATTCAAATTCCTTTATCTCTGTTTCAGTAAAGAAAGTATTTTTGAAGATATTCCAGCAATAATAAAAGAAAAATCTAATCAGCACGAAGAGCAGATTTCCAAAAAACTTTATAACGATTATTCAGTTTTCAGAAACAGTATTTTCCAAAACTTAACAAAAAATAACCCTCAAATTGATGAACTGCTGCTTTTCAAAAAATCTCAAAAATTATTAGACCGCTTTCTATTCATTTTCTTCGCAGAAGATAAAGGATTAATTCCACCAAACTTAATTTCCAAAATTATCGAGGATTATAATAGGTTAAAAGAAATGGATCACTACACACCTTTGTATAGCGAATTCAAAAGATTTTTTGGTTACATTAATGAAGGTAATGAAAAATACAACATTGACGCTTATAATGGTGGATTATTCCAATTTGACGAGATTTTGGATAATGTAAAAATTGATGATGAAATTCTAATTACTGATTCACTCAAACTCGCAAATTTTGATTTTGATTCTGAAGTTGATGTAAATATTCTAGGTCATATTTTTGAGCACAGTTTAACGGATATTGAAAAATTAAATGCAGAAATCAGCGGAGAGAATTTAGATAAAAAACAAACCAGAAGAAAAAAAGAAGGTGTCTTTTATACACCAAATTATATCACAAAGTATATTGTTGAAAATACAATCGGTACACTCTGTAACGAAAAGAAAAATGAATTTAAATTAAATAACCTTGAAATTGATGAAACCTATTTTAAGAAAACCAAAAAATCTCTTTCAAAAAAAGGCGAACAGCTTTTTGATAAACTTGAAGAATACAAAGAATGGTTACTTTCTCTCAAAATTCTTGATCCAGCTTGCGGAAGCGGAGCATTTCTAAATCAAGCCTTAAATTTTCTGATTGATGAACACAATTTTATAATCGATCTAGAAACCGATTTGCGAAAAGGTCAATATTATGCATTCGACATTGATACGGCAGTTTTGGAAAACAATCTTTATGGTGTGGACATTAACGAGGAATCGGTTGAAATTGCTAAACTTTCACTTTGGTTGAAAACTGCAAAAAAAGGAAGAAAATTAACTGATTTGAGTAACAGTATAAAATGCGGAAATTCTTTGATTGATGATCCTGAAATTGCAGGTGAAAAAGCTTTTGACTGGAATATTGAATTTCCTGAAATTATGCAAAACGGTGGTTTTGATGTTGTGATTGGTAATCCACCTTATGTTAACGGAATAACATTACAAAAAATAATGCCAAAACAACGAGAATGGTTAAAAAACCATTATAACAATCTAATTGAAAAGTGGGATTTATATTTAGCCTTTATTGAGAAAGCATTAAACTTATTACAGAGAAATGGATATTTTTCATTTATAATACCAGATGCTTTTTTAACAGAAAAATATGCATCAAAAATGAGGGATGAAATTAGAAAACATGTAAAAATTATTCAAATTGATAGTTTCCCAAATTTATATATTTTTGAAAATGTCGGAGTTTATAATATTATATTAGTTCTAAATATTGCATTTGTATCATTATTATGAATATA
>CAYWPW010000385.1:0-1782 GCA_964460095.1 uncultured Candidatus Cloacimonadota bacterium | reverse complement strand
TCGCAAAATGTTACTTTTGTACCATCAGGGGATATATCCGGATTTTTACCATTACTGAGATTCATTATAACACTAGTTTGATAATTATAAGCAAATATATCATAATAATCTGCAAATACGACATATTCATTTGAATTTGATATTGGACAACTAGATAGATTACCTGAAACAATTAATTCAATATCAGTTCCATTTGAATTACAGCTAACCAAACCACCGTACACAAAAAATATTTTTTCCATATCGTTAGAGTAGATTGGGAATCGGATAACACCAAAAGTAGAAGAAGAATTTTGGTATAAAAGATTTTGATTTGATCCATCCTCATTCATTGAATACATCTTTACAATTGTAGAATCTCCCTGACCGATTGAAGTAGTGGAAAAAACTAATTTAGAACCATCGGGTGAATATGAAGGATACCAGGCACTTTCTTCTTCAAAAGTAAATAGTTTAATCACATTAAAATCTATATAATTAAGTTGATAAATTTCACCTTGTTGAAAAAATATCAATGTTTCATTATTTGGTGAAATTGAGTAATGATTATCATTTGCAATTAATGAATCTGAAATACATTTAAAATCAGTTCCGTCAGAATTAACTGTCCAGAATCCCTGGTTATTAGATATGATGATCTTCTCTCCATTGTGAGAAAATTTGGGCTTGCCGAAAACGTCTTTAATAAGATGCTGCAGGTTATCCCCATCGGCATCTATGGTTGAGAGGAAGGTTTCCGACCAGGGAATATCTTCACCACAAGATACAAAAATCATACATGAAACTAAACTAATAAAAATAAAAGAAAGATTAAAGATTTTTTTCATTTTTCTTCTAATTTGTAAATAGATCAAAAATATTTCCAAGCATACTGCTCGAAGCTTTATAGATTTCAGTATATTTACAGTTTGTGCAAGTAACTGTTGCAAATTTTTTACTTTGAACATCAAAAACTTTACTTAAAAAGCCACCGGTTGCGCGGAATTCATCTGTTTCATATTGAGTATTTCCACATTTTGGACATACATATTTTGAGTTATTCATTCTCATCTCCAAAAAAATATTCTATCAAACTATTATATTAAATCAATTTCAATAAATTTTCTACCTCTTTTCCTGCAACTTTTTTAAGCGTTCTGCATAATTCAATTTCTAACTCACCCTCGGTCCCTCTCTTCAAAAAGAGGGATGACTTCGTTTTCCCCTTCTCTTTGCAAGAGAAGGGGTTAGGGGGATGAGTTGAATAATTTGATTTTCTGATTTATTCTCATTATTCTCAAAAACACCCAATTATGCAGAACTCCTGCAACTTTTTTTACTCTACAGGTTTTTAAGATGTTATCGAGCATTTTCAAAAAATCTATCTATAAAATCTCCTGATTATTTGCGAACTGGTTGTGCATAATAGAAACACTTGGTTTGATGCTATTATTACTACTGTCTCCTGCGAGGACGCTCCTCTCTGGGTCTTGCTTCATTAACCTTGAGTGGTCTTCCGTTCATCTCTTTTCCATCAAGCTGCTTAATTGCTTCTTCACCTTCTGCTTTGTTGTCCATTTCAACAAACCCAAATCCTTTTGATCTGCCAGACTGTTTGTCTGTAATAATTCTAGCAGCAGACACAGAACCAAACTCAGCAAATAGTTCCTCTAATTCTTTCTCGGTCAAATCATACGACAAATTTCCTGCATAAATGTTCATTTTTTTCTTCTCCTTTATATGCACCTGAAGTGCTTTTCATACTTATTTATTTTTGCTATTATTCTGTCACGAAAATTCTCA
>CAYWPW010000384.1:0-1785 GCA_964460095.1 uncultured Candidatus Cloacimonadota bacterium | reverse complement strand
AGCACGAAACAGCTTTAATAATAAATCCGAATCCGCTTTTAGTACTTTCCATCATATTGATCACCGGCTTTATCTTTACAAAATTGGCTCAGAAGCTCCATATCCCAATCGTAACAGCACAAATTGTAGGAGGAATAGTTCTGGGCAGTTATGTGTTGAATCTATTTCAGGAAGAAGCTTTTTTCAGCCTGGTGCCTATCACGAATTTCGCTCTTGGTTTCATTGGTTTAACGATTGGAAGTCACCTGGATTTTCGCAAGCTTCACAATGCAGGAAAAAGGATTTTTCTTATTTCTATTACAGATGTGATCATTACTCCGATAATAGTTTTTTTTGCATTATTTTATCTGGCTCATCTTCCATTTGCCATAAGTTTGATTGTAGCTGCCATATCCATCACAACCGCTCCGGGTTCAACTCTTCATATCGTCAAAGAAAAAAGAGCAAAAGGTATTTTCACGAAAACATTACTTGCTGTTGTTGCTCTGAATAATGTTCTTACAATCCTGGTTTTTTACCTAGCTTATTACTATTTATTTTATAAAGCAGGAAAAGTAGATTTCGATGTTTTACATACAATTGGAAAACCTGTTCTTCTACTTTTAGAATCAATCATAATCGGCTGTATTGTTGGTTTTGGAGTGATCTATTTCACAGAAAAGAGAAAGGTAAGAATCTCATTTCTGGCAATGGTTATTCTATCTGTTGTAATAACTGTGGGAACATCACAATTACTGCATCTTTCCGGTATATTATCAAGTTTGATCTTAGGAATAATCATTACAAATTACTCTAAATATCGAAATATTCTTTTTGGGGCATTCAAAGATATTGAAGTTGAGGTTTTCACTTTATTTTTTGTTTTGGCAGGAACTCATCTCGATTTGAAAGCAATTACTCTCGCTGGAACAGCAGGTTTAGTTCTTATCTTCAGCAGACTGATCGGGAAGACTGTTGCTCCCACAATTGGTGCTTATCTGGCAGGCTCGACTATCACAATTCGTAAGTGGATTGGAATCTCGCTCTACCCAATTGCCGGAGTTGCAATTGGTCTCGTTTTTCTGATAGAAAATGATGTTTTTTTACAACGCTTTTCTTCTCAGATAACAGCAATTATACTTACCGCAGTTGTCATAAACGAACTTATAGGTCCTATTTTTACAGGTACAGCCTTGAAAAAAGCAGGTGAAGAACATAAAGATAGAATGCGTTTACTCGATTTTCTGCAGGAGGAATTCATCAAAATAGACCTGAACGCAAAAGATAAATGGGAAGCTCTGAATGAGCTTGCCATATTTTTATATAAAACTCACAAGATCCACGAGATTTCATTACCTGAGTTGAAAGAATCAATTTTTGATCGGGAGAAAGAAATCTCAACCGGACTCGGAGATAGTCTGGCGATTCCACATGCAATAATAGAAGGTGGTCCCAAAATTCGTGGAGTTATTGGCATTTCCCGCAAAGGTATTCCATTTGAATCGCTCGATGATAAACCTGTTCACATCATTTTCCTGATTGCCACACCCAAGAAAAATTATGATATGCATCTGCACGTTCTGGCTAATATTGCCAAGATTTTCGGTCATCATCCACACATTAAAGACCGCATCATCAAAGCAAAAACACCGGCAGAAGTATTTGAAATTCTTCAAGCCGAAGAAGTTGAAAAATTGAATCCTTTTTTTGAGGAATGATTTTTTTTATTTGACTTAATAAATTAAAAAAATTACTTAATCAAAAAAGTATTTATGAGTTTTGCAAAATAGAGTGTTTTTTTACCTC
>CAYWPW010000383.1:0-1798 GCA_964460095.1 uncultured Candidatus Cloacimonadota bacterium | reverse complement strand
TACCTATGTGCCCGGTTTAAAGTGTAACCTATGTGTGAGTTGTACAGAGTTAGAAGATGAACTCTAATTCAACTGAAAAAAGTGTTGCGATAATTGCCAATGGTGAAGATCTAAAACAGAAGTTAATAAATGTCATTTCTGATGAAGAAACCATTATTGCTGCGGATGGAGGTGTAGTAAATTGTCAAATCGCAAATATTATTCCTGACTATATTATTGGTGACCTGGATTCAATTCAACTTGATATTAACAAATATTTCCCCACCGCTAAAGTAATTCACAATCCGGACCAGGAAACTACTGATATGGAGAAAGCTTTGAACTTGGCAATTTCTCTTCATCCAGAGAAAATAAAAGTTTTCTCATTCTTCGGAAAAAGGACAGATCATGCTGTTGGAAATATTCTTATTTTTCATAAGATATTAAAGCAGATTACTGGTGAATCGATCAAATTAGAGATTTTTGATAATTTTGGAAAAATGAAGATCTTGAAATCTGGAACACATGAAATCAAAGGAGATATTGGTTCCACAGTTTCGATTTTCTCTTTCGATCCTATTCAGAATCTCACTTTAAAAGGATTTCGATATAATCTGAATAATCAGGATTTTCCAAACAATTTTCTGGGAATCAGCAATGTTTATGAATCTGAAATTTGTGAGATCAATTTTGATTCGGGAGTACTTTTTTTGTATGATGTTTTTTCAGACTTTTGAGAAAAATTTATGATAATTAAAATATGTTAACTTTCCGAAACTTATCTTCAAGAATTTCTTCGAAAAAAATTTCGGAAAGTTCTCAACTCTGGAATATCCAAATTAGGTAATTATATGATAATAAAAAATGGACTGGTTGCTTTACCAGGGAAAGATGATTTTTTCAAATTAGACATCAAAATTGAGAATGGAAAAATTATCAAAATCACAGATAATATTGCTGATAAAAACGAAGTGTTCGATGCATCCGGACTTTTTGTTTTTCCCGGTGGAATAGATCCTCACGTTCATTTTAATGATCCGGGTTATACTCATAATGAAGATTTTTATCATGGAAGCTGTGCTGCTGCTTCCGGAGGAATTACCACAATAATTGATATGCCCTGCACGTCTAATCCTCCAATCACAAACAAAGAAAATTTAGAAAAAAAACTCGCTGTTGTGCAAAAGAAATCAGTAACTGATTTCGGTTTTTTTGGCGGTATTTCCGCTCAATCTTTTAAAAAAGGTTTCCCGGAAAATGTTTTTGAGATTTCAAAAAAAGTATTGGGTTTAAAAACATATTTGATTTCCGGGATGGAGACATTCGGCAGGTTGGATAGATTTCAGTTTAAACAGGTTTTACAGAAAGTTAAGGATTTGAATTTGCCTGTTCTTGTTCATGCTGAGGATTATGATTACATCCAATCTGCAACTGAATTTTATAAGAAACAAGGCTCTTCTACGAAAAATTATTATCTTTCCCGACCAGAAACTGCAGAGGTGCTGGCTGTGAAAACTGCTACAGAAGTTGCAAGAGAAACCGGTTGTGAATTGCATATTGTTCATGTGAGCTCTGCAGAAGCAGCGGAATTTTTAGTAAAAAATAAAATATCATTTGAAACCGCTCCTCATTATTTAGAATTTGATATTTCAGATTTTGAAAGGATGGGCTCAGCCTTAAAGACAACTCCTCCGGTTAAATCTCCGGAAAATAAAGCGAAATTATGGCAGCTTCTTACAGATGGAAAGATAAATTTTGTGGCTTCGGATCATGCTCCTTCTCCTAAAGAAAAGAAAAATACAGGTTCGATTTGGACAGA
>CAYWPW010000382.1:0-1800 GCA_964460095.1 uncultured Candidatus Cloacimonadota bacterium | reverse complement strand
AAAAAGGAAAAAGAAATCCTATCACTACAAATGGAGAAAGAATTCCAAAAAAAACTCCGACTTTGGTTGCTGATAATAATCCTTTTAATTCTTATTTTTCTTGTAATTATTATTACTCTTTTTATAATTAAACATAAAAATAATATAAAACTGCAAGAACAGATTTTAGAACGAGAACGCGCAGAAAAGGAATTAGACAAATATCAGCATCATCTGGAAAAATTGGTAGAAGAACGTACATCGAAATTTAGAGAGAGTGAGAAAAAATACCGCACACTCATTGAAACAACTTCAGAAGGTTTCTGGCTTATAGATTCTGATAAGAAAACAATTGATGTAAACCAATCACTTTGCGATATGCTTGGTTATTCCAGAAATGAAATGATTGGAAAATCTCCATTCGATTTTACTGATGAAGATAATCGAAAAATATTTATTGAACAAACTTCAAAAATAACAAGCACTCTGCACAGAAACTACGAAATTTCACTGAAAAAGAAAAATAATAAAAATTTCCCAACAACATTCAATGCAACTTCATTAATTGATAACAATGGGAAACCTGCAGGATCTTTTGCATTTATAACAGATATCACTGAGCGCAAGCAAGCAGAAGAGAAGTCCAGAAAGAGTGAATTTATTGCAAATTCTTCAATTGAATTTATGTCCTTAATTAACAAAGATTATATTTATGAAGCTGTGAATAAAGCGTTTGGATGTACGTTCAGAAATTTGCAACCCGAAGAGATTATCGGTAAATCCGTTAAACAGATTTGGGGAGAAGATCAATTTAATAATGTCATAAAAAGTTATCTTGATAAATGTTTTACAGGAAAAGTTATTCACTGTGAGGCGTGGTTTGATTTTGTAGATTTTGGACATCGCTATTTTGAAGTAACATATACTCCATATAAAAACGAATCTGAAGAAATAACTCATGCAGTTGTTATTACGCGGGATTCAACAAATAAAAAAAACATGGAGGATCAGTTAGTCCGCTCAGAACGCATGGCAAGTATAGGAAAATTAGCTGCTGGGATTGCTCATGAAATCAGGAATCCTCTGGCAAATATAAATGCTTCTGCACAATTAAGTATTAAAAAAATAGAGTCGAAAGAACCGATTCAAGATTATCTGGAAATTATTATGAGGAATTCCAATGAAGCAAATAAGATTATCAAAGAATTACTTGATTTTGCCAAACCGAGAGAACTTAAATTTGAAGATAATTTTATTTTTGATATTCTTGAAGATGTAATAAAAAATCTGAAAGCAAGATTTTCAAAAAATAAAATCAAGATTACTAAACATTATGAAAAAAATATTCCTAAAATCAAAGTTGATAAAAAATGGCTTGAACAAGCTTTTCAGAATATATTCATCAATTCTATCCAGGCATTTGAAGATGGGGGAAACATCTCGATTTCTACATCTTTAAATGCTGAAAACAAAATAAAAATCGTTATTTCGGATAATGGAAAAGGCATTCCAAAAGAAAACCTGGAAAAAATATTTGATCCATTCTTCACAACAAAAGATGAAGGAGTTGGTTTGGGTTTACCTTTAGTTCATCAGATTATCGAAGATCATAATGGTTTTATAAACATTGAAAGCGAAATTGGAAAAGGTACAAAAGTAATAATTAAATTACCAAAGAAATGAGTTTCTTTGAAGAATTGAGTTGGTTATTCAGATTATTAATATTTAGTGTATCGACTCACTTAAAATAGAATGAACTAAAAAATAGGTAGTGTATCATAATTTATGAAAGATTATGAAAAGTATTCCGAAACTTGTCCC
>CAYWPW010000381.1:0-1804 GCA_964460095.1 uncultured Candidatus Cloacimonadota bacterium | reverse complement strand
TCGGATAAATTATTCCAACTCAAATCTAAACTGCTTAAATTCGTCAGCTCTTTGAAGAAATTATAATCTTTGAAGTAAGAACCTTTTAAACTGATCTTTTCTAGTTATTTCATTCGGGCAATTGAACTTATTACTTCAGGATCAATATATGAATAATCAAGACTCAAACCAATAACTTTATTTTCCTGATTCACTGAATATGCTTTTAAACCCGTTAATATCTCATCTATATCCAATTTATCCTTTGATATCTCATCTATAAGCCATTTTTCCTTTTCTTCAATTTTATCAAAATCTACTTTTTTTAGTTTTATTCTGGTTTGTTGTTCGATTGTCTTAATTATTTCCAAATCATTCATTGTTTGCTCCTTTAACTCAACCCAAACAAATACTACCAAGTGATGGATTTAGGGTAAGTTAATCTCTTCCCACTTACTTTTAATCTTCCCTTTCTCATATGTCAGTCTCAGCTTACCAAATTTTCCATATTTGGTCAAAACGCTATAAAAATTCGTTCTTTTATTAGAAAAAATTTCATCTCGTTTTGACTGATAATCAAAGCTGATAACAGCGTCAATTGGTAAATTCTTAACAATGTCTTCATCAATGAATTTTGTAAGATTGGACAAAAGAATAATAAAATCCGTTTTCTCTTTCAGGATATTTACCTGCTTTTCTGCAACTTCAAAAACATCAAATTCAAATTCTACTTTTGGATTGATTTCATTTTTCACTGTGAAATCCGGTGAATAAAGCGAGAAAATGCCAACCTTAAATGAATCAGCTTCAATAATTGCATTTTCCAAAATGGAGATAGAATCCGAAAAAATATTGGATGCAAGAAGACTAACATTTGAATTTGTATTATAAAAAAAATAATCCGTTGGACAAACAAAATCGCAGGGTAAAGATTCTAAAGCAAATAAAACTAAACTATCAGATTCAGCGTTTTTCAGAATTCTTCCTGCAAAGAAATTATTTTGTTTGATAGAATCGCAAAGAGAGTTTTCTATTATCGTTGTTAATGATTCAATTTCTGCTGCTTCAAAGCGAGGTTCAATGAAAAAATTCAAATCAATAATTTCAATCGAATCCATCATAAACGGAATAAGAAAAATAATAAATACCAGTATTTTAATTTTCAAGTTCAACTCCAAAAAATTTTGTGTAATTAATCTCGAATAAAATTATATGTCAAAAAGAATTTTGACAATTATTGGTTAAGATTGGAATTTGAACTCAGTTTTATCATAATGGAGACAAAATGAAGAATCTGCTGATTGTTGTAATTGGTGCTTATGGAAGCGGGAAAAGTGAGTATTCAATTAATTTAGCAAAAGAATATGGAAATAAAAATTTTGAAACAACTTTAGTGGATCTGGATGTTGTTAATCCGTATTTTCGCAGTAGAGATGTTAGGGAAGATTTCCAGAAACAAGGGATAGAAGTGATTGCTCCGGAAGGTGAAAAAAAATATGCTGATTTGCCAATGATTTCTCCCAGAATTATGGGGGCGATTCAGAATTTGGATAGAACTGTAATCCTAGATGTTGGCGGTGATCCGGCTGGCTGCAGAACTTTAGCTCGATTTGTTGCTAATATCAAAAAAAGAGATTATGAGATGCATTGCGTTATCAACACAAAACGTCCGTTTACATCTGATGAGAAGGAAATAATGGTAATGCTTGAAATGTTGGAGAACACATCGGATTTGAAAATATCTCACCTGATTTGCAATGCAAATCTAATGGAATTTACGACTAGTGAAATCGTGGAAAAAGGTGTAAAAATCATTTCAAATGTA
>CAYWPW010000380.1:0-1819 GCA_964460095.1 uncultured Candidatus Cloacimonadota bacterium | reverse complement strand
AACATCGTTTTTCCGGTATCGACTGGTCAGAAGACTGTGACGAATTGATTTACACTGAATATGATAGAGACAATCTCTGGAGAAGAAAATGGTTATTTCAAATTGGAGATAAAAATCCAAAACTTATTTTTGATTTGAGTATTCGCGATAAGTATAATTCACCAGGTGATTTGGTTATGAAAACTACAATTAATGGTAAACAGGTTTTTATCAAAAAGGATAATAGCGTTTATTTCATAAATAATACTGGTGCAACTCCGGAAGGGAATTTCCCATATTTAGCCAAGTTCAATTTGGAAACAAAAGAAAAGGAAATTCTGTTCAGATGCAGGGAAAACTATTTTGAAAGTATTTATGGATTTATTGGAGATGACTTTAATAAAATTGCCATCAAAAGCGAAAATCAAACAACTCCTCCAAACTTCTTTTTCGTGAATTTGGATTCAGCAGAAAGAGAGCAAATCAGTAATTATCCGCATCCTTATCCTGAACTGGCTATTAAAAAAGAACTTGTTTTTTATGAAAGAGATGATGGAGTTCCTTTAACTGGAATTCTTTATTTGCCAGCAAATCGCAAACAGGATGAAAGATTACCTTTGGTTATCAATGCCTATCCGGAGGAATATGCAGATAAATCCACTGCCGGTCAGGTAAAGACTTCTGCAGAAAGGTTTATGTCTTTTCGTGGTTCATCTGCCAGATTTTTTGTTTTAGAAGGATATGCCGTGCTTATGCGAGCATCCATCCCGATTATCGGTGATCCCCAAACCGTGAATGAGACCTTCATCGAGCAGACAGTGAATAGCGTGAAAGCTGCCATTGATTATCTTGATGAGCGTGGAATTATTGATCCCCAGAAGGTAGGAATTGTGGGACACAGTTACGGTGCTTTTATGGTGGCAAATGTTCTTGCACACAGTGATTTGTGTGCTGCTGGAATCGGAAAAACAGGAGCTTACAATCGCACTCTCACTCCATTTGGATTTCAAAGTGAAAGACGAACTTTCTGGGAAGCAAAGGACTTTTATATGAAAGTTTCACCATTCGCTTCTGCGGAAAAAATCAAAGAACCATTTCTTCTTATTCACGGAGAGGATGATCCTAATTCCGGAACTTTTCCGATGCAGTCAAAAAGAATGTTTCAAGCTTTGAAGGGAAACGGTGCCACTGCAAAATTAGTTATCTTACCATTTGAAGGACACGGTTATTCTGCTCAAGAATCCAATCTTCATGTTCTGGCTGAAATGATGGATTGGTTTGATAAATATGTGAAAAAATAAAAAGGAGTAGCTAATGTACACAACAGAAAAAATTATTAAGAGGAAGCGACGATTTTTCCCGGAAGAGCTGGATATCACAAACTGGGAAAACGTGGAAAAAGAGATGAAAAAACTGGAATCGGAGGAAATAAATTCTGCCCAAGAACTTATTCTATTCATGGAAAAAACATGTGAACTCTCCGATATTCTTGCCGAAGAAATTGCCTGGCGATATATCACAATGACCCGTTTTGCAGATAAGGAGGAATATGCCCAAAAATATAATGACTTTTATGCCGGTATCATTGCCAAAGCTCAACCGTATGATTTCAAATTTAACAAAAAATTCTATGAAAGTCCGTTCAGAAAAGAGCTGGATGAGAAAAAGTATGCTCATCTGAACAAGATAATATCAAATAAAATTGAACTTTTCAGAGAGGAAAACATCCCCCTCAGGATTAAAGAAAAAGAACTGGCAAACAAATACGGAGCTGCTTTTTCCAAGCTTACAGTCAAATACAAGGGTGAAGAAAAAACTCTTTCTCAACTTGCTCCTTTTT
>CAYWPW010000379.1:0-1823 GCA_964460095.1 uncultured Candidatus Cloacimonadota bacterium | reverse complement strand
CGGGCATCATCCTGCACTACTCCAATCGCAGTAACTGTCTTTGCGTCTTCAAGATTGCGGATGATAAGATCTGAACCTTCAAGAGCATAGAACAGAAACTCATCTGCTCCAATCGGGCCAACCCATTGAAAAAGCTTCTCACGTTCAGCAGTTCGAAAAGTTGAAAAAAGTATAACACCAGGTTCGGATAGAGCAAGCTCATAGCCATCATTCCAGGGCATAAGCTGAATATCGATTTCCAGGTTAAGTCGGGACAAAATCTCCTGCACAATTTCTGTGGATTGACCTGTGATCTTTCCATCTTCGGATATGAAATTGAAGGGTGCGAAATTTTCTGTGATGATCTGTAATTTTACTTGTTCGCCTTCGCTACCATAACACATCGAAATATTTACATTTGCGATATTAATAAACATCGTCATTATGACCAAACTACAAATAACTAAGATTTTTTTCAAGATTACCCCTTAAAGTTTTTTTATAACACTTTCTGTTCTACTTTTATGAACCTTTCATTCCTGACAAGATTTTTTTACAAATATCTTTCCTTTTCCTTTTTTTGTAAATTTTCCTATGATGGATGAATCATTCAAATTATTTTGATGTAGTTTTTTCAGTAAATCATCAGCATATTCTGCAGGAACAGCTATCAGTAGTCCACCCGAAGTTTGAGCATCGCAAAGTAATATTTTAGTTGCCCGAGAAATATTATTATCCCATACTACGATCTCTTTTACATAATCCAGGTTATTTAAAGTTCCACCGGGAACTACATTTTCCACAATTAATTCCCACGCTTCATCTATTGTTGGAATTTTATCAAAATAAATATCTGCATCAACCTGGCTGGATTCAGTCATTTCTTTCAGATGTCCCAGAAGTCCGAATCCGGTAACATCCGTGCAGGAATTAACTGGAAATCCTTTCATGATTTCTGCTGCTTTCTTGTTTAAAGTACTCATTATTTGAATGGCTTTTTTTATGGTTTTTTCTTCAACCAGACCTCTTTTCATTGCAGTAGAAATTATTCCCAGTCCAATAGGTTTTGTTAAGATGAGAATGTCTCCGGGTTTGGCATCGGAGTTTTTAAGAATTTTATCAGGGTGAACAACTCCCAGAACAACCAGTCCATACTTCGGTTCATTATCATCGATCGTATGACCGCCAATGATGCTTACTCCAGCTTCTTTTGCTTTATCCTCTGCTCCCAGAAGAATCTGTTTCAAGATCTCCATTGGCAATCTATTGGAAGGAAAACCCACAATATTCAAAGCAAAAAGAGGTTTCGCTCCCATTGCATAAACATCACTGAAAGCATTTGCAGCAGCAATTGCTCCAAAGTCATACGGATCATCTACGATTGGTGTGAAAAAATCTACTGTTTGCACGATAGCCGTGTTTTCATCTAATTTATAAACAGCAGCATCATCCGCTGTATTTGTGCCTACAATTACATTTGGATCAAGAATTGGACTCAAAGAAGAGAGAATTTTTTCCAGAGCTTGCGGTCTGAGCTTGCAGGCACAACCCAGTCCGGCAGTAAAGTGTGTGAGTTTAACCTTTTTAGATTCCGGCAAATGAGTTTTTTGGGATGGAGTTCTCATTTGATTAATAACTTTTGTAACTGCATCGATCGTTTTATCAATTTCATCTTCAGTTGTTTTCCTACCGGTGGAAAACCTGATGGTTCCCATTGCGTATTTTTCCGGTATATTCATAGCAGTTAAAACAGGCGAAAGCTCGATTGAATCCGAATGACAGGCAGCTCCTGCAGATGCAGCAACTTCTTCCAATTCAGATAAAATTCCATCAGCTTCCAGGTT
>CAYWPW010000378.1:0-1835 GCA_964460095.1 uncultured Candidatus Cloacimonadota bacterium | reverse complement strand
CAAGATTTGATGCACAATTCACAGCCAATACATTTATCACGAATAACTTTAATCATTCAAACTCTCCAAAATGGGACTAAATCAATTTCGAAAATATCAATTTTGCGTCAAGGATAAAAATTTAAAAGAAAGTCCAAAATAAGGTTCACAATTTTGAAGTTCTTTTTTAATCTCAATTAAAAACTGCCTATCAAATCATACAGAAAAATTCTACCTATTCGTGGATTTAACTGTTATTCTAAGAATAAGTTGACATTAAAAACCGTACTCTGGTTTTTGATTTTGCATTGGAGGTTTGATGGATAAAGAATTGATCAGGAATTTCTGCATTATTGCTCATATAGATCATGGTAAATCTACACTTGCCGACAGACTTTTGGAGGCAACTCATGTGATAGATAAGAATTCTCATGCCACACTTATCCTGGACGATATGGAACTGGAACGTGAGCGTGGAATTACCATCAAATCTCATGCAATCAAAATGGAATTCAATTATCAAAATAAGAAATATATTTTGAACCTGATCGATACACCCGGACACGTAGATTTTTCCTATGAAGTTTCACGCAGTCTTGCTTCCTGTGATGGAGCTTTGCTTCTGGTGGACGCATCTCAGGGAATTGAAGCACAAACAATGAGTAACCTGTATCTCGCTATGGAAAATGATTTGGAAATAATTCCTGTCATCAATAAAATAGACCTTGAAAAAGCGGATGTGGAAGGAACTGAACACGATATAATTGAAAATATCGGAATTGGTTCCGAGAATATTTTTAAGATTAGTGCAAAAGATGGAATCGGGATTGAAGAAATGCTGCAAGGTATTGTAAAAAATATTCCTGCTCCCACTGGTAATATCGATCTTCCTCCCAAAGCCCTGATTTTTGATTCCTATTTTGATACGTATCGTGGTGTGATCGTTTTTATTCGGATGTTTGATGGTCAAATAAAAAAGGGTGAGATAATAAAATTCTTTTCAACAAACAAAGAATTCTCAGTTGAAGAAATTGGTTATCTTGGTCTAAAAAAAGA
Source organism: uncultured Candidatus Cloacimonadota bacterium (assembly GCA_964460095.1). Lineage (GTDB taxonomy): Bacteria > Cloacimonadota > Cloacimonadia > Cloacimonadales > TCS61 > JABMPU01. The sequence continues at coordinate 800 of CAYWPW010000378.1, read as the reverse complement.
GGAGACAAGCGAACTTACAGCAGGTGAAGTTGGCTACATCATAGCCAATATCAAGGAAGTTTCTGATGCGAGGGTCGGAGATACAATCACAATCCCAAAGAACGCCTGTAAAGAAGCTTTACCCGGATTTGAAGAACCAAAACCAATGGTCTTCAGCGGTCTTTTTCCTTTGAATAAAGAAGACCATGAAAATCTGCGTGAGAGTCTGGGAAAACTTAAGTTGAACGATGCAGCCCTCACTTATGAACCGGAAAGCTCATTAGCTTTAGGTTTCGGTTTTCGTTGCGGTTTCCTGGGGATGCTTCATCTCGAAATTGTGAAAGAAAGATTATTACGTGAATATAATGTTCCTATTATCACCACAACTCCGAGTGTAAAATTTGTTATTAACCTCAATGATGGCAACAAGAAAGTAATTTATAATCCTATCGATATGCCGGATCCTGTAAATATCGAATCGATTGAAGAACCGGTAATGGATGTGGAGATCATCGTTCCTACAGCGTTTGTTGGAAATATTATGAAACTGGTTCAGGAGCGACGCGGAATTCAGAAAGATATGCAGTATATAGATGAAAAACGTCTTTCCATCCATTATGAAATGCCACTGATCGAGATCATCTTCGATTTTTATGATAAGCTGAAATCTGTGAGTAAAGGTTACGCATCGCTGGATTATTCCTTCAAAGAAAACCGTAAATCCAATGTTGTGAAAGTGGATATCCTCATCAATAGCGAAAGAGTTGATGCCATGTCTTTCATCTGCCACGAAGATAAAGCCTTTCAGTGGGGAAAAAGTG
>CAYWPW010000377.1:0-1836 GCA_964460095.1 uncultured Candidatus Cloacimonadota bacterium | reverse complement strand
CCAACTTAACTCAAGACTCCGTCTTAAGTCAAGTTTCCATTTTGTCTGAATATTTGACTTTACGGATGGACTATAATTAATAAATTTTTTATAATATTCTTTTTACATCATCTGTTTTTCTATCAACCTTATACATATTTACTCCAGCATCGATCAGCATTTCCTGAGCCAATTTATCTGCATAAACCTCTGCAATATAGATTGAATTTATTTCAGCATTTATCAACATTTTTGTGCAGATAACACAAGGTTGGTTTGTGCAATAAAGATCGCTGCCTTTTATAACAGATCCATTTATCGCAGCTTGAATAATTGCGTTTTGTTCAGCATGAACTCCCCTGCAAAGTTCATGTCTTTCACCAGTAGGAATATTTAATTTCTGGCGTAAACATCCGGTTTCAGAGCAGTGTGGAACATGTTTTGGTGCACCATTATAACCTGTAGCAACAATTTGATAATCTTTAACAATTATAGCTCCAACTTTCCGTCTAAGACAGGTAGAGCGTTGAGATGCAAGAAAAGCCATTTCCAGAAAGTAATGATGCCAGCTTGGTCTATTGTTCATATATTCTCCATTTTATTTTTTCTTAGATCCCATCCGTAAACAGTGAAAACTTGAGTTAAGTTCGCTTTAGCTGACTTGACTTAAGTTGTCTAATCCATTGAAACATTTCAACTTAACTCAAGACTACGTCTTAAGTCAAGTTTCCATTTTGTCTGAAAAATCATACTTTACGGATTAACTATAATTAATCTCAGAAATTATTTCCTTCCGAAGCGGAAGCTTCGGAAGGAGTTTGCAAATTTACTTTTTCTTTCATTATTTCAGCTTGAGATTTCCTGAGATAATACGGTTCAAGTTCTGCGATAAAATCGAAATCAAATTTGGGAATTTTGTTCATTTTCAGAGCAATACTTATCAAGGTGGAAGCCAAAGGAATATTCTGGTGGGGAAGAGCCATCTCAAATTGAATTCCACTTTTTTTTATTTTTTCTTTTTATTTGATTGCTCCGTCACCTACAAAAATAACAGGTTCATCTATCATCTTTAGAAAAACATCCGGTTTTGCATTTTGGGGAGGAATTTTTTCTTCCAATTCAGAAGAATATAAAGCAGCATAAACTTCATCCATTTTTGCATCTATAAAAGGTAAGATAGACCATTTACATCCATAAAGGTTATAAGCTAAAAGTTTGAGAGTATTTACAGGTAATAATGGAATTTCCCGTCCCATACAAAAGCCTTTTGCAGTTGCCAGTCCGATGCGAATTCCTGTAAACGAACCTGGACCATTGGATAAACAAATCATATCGATATCATCGATTGTCAATTTAGCTTGTTTCAAACCAAAATCGATTTGCGGCATTAATCTTTCAGAATGCGTTACTTGAATATCGAGATAACTGATAAAAGAAATTTTGTTATCTTTGCAAATTGCCACACTTCCCGAAGTTGATGACGTATCCAAAGCTAAAATATTCAAATTTTTTCCTCGTCTATATGAAAAATATTCTCTATTCAATTTTCATAAAAAATGATTAAAAAATTAAAGTCAAGCAAAAGAATTTTTCTTGCCTACTTTTATGCTTAATTGAGATTTGAATCCTAAAAAAAATCGAGGAATAAATGAAGAAAGCTAATAAGAGTAATATTGAGTTTTTTCTGTTTATAATTTTTTATAGAGTTTTCAAACTTTTACCATATTACGTAATAGAGAGATTAATCAGCCAAATATTTATTTTTGGCGGGATGGTTCTCCGGATCAGGAAAAAGAGAGCAAGGATCCAACTCAAAATGGTTTTTCCTGAAAAATCTTCCAAAGAGATCAGAAAAAT
>CAYWPW010000376.1:0-1857 GCA_964460095.1 uncultured Candidatus Cloacimonadota bacterium | reverse complement strand
GCTATCATACCGTCAACGCAATCTGTCACCATGCAGAGAAAATATAGACTTCCTCCTATTACAAAACCGGTTACAGTCCCCAGCGAAAAAAAATATCCGCTGATAATTCCTACAATTATGGTGATAAGTGAAACCTGGTTTGGTGTAATATTGGTTGGATAAAGCATTTTCACGAAAACGAATGCAATCGGTCTTAATATGTATAAAGTCAGTGTTTCATCAAATATAGCATGTTTTATTGATTTATTAAAATCTTTAAACATCTGCTTATTGTATTCCACAAAGTTGTTTCTTACTTTATTATTTTTCTTAGTCATAATATATTTTAAAATCCTTTTTCTGCAATAGTTCCACTATCCACACTCGGGTCAAAATCAGGATCAGGAGTTCTCCAGTCTCCATAATTCAGTTCAAGATATTCCTCCACATGAGATGGAATCTTTACTTCTCTTCCTTCCCAGATTATTGTATCCAATTTATCAAAGAACCTGGAATCTGCTCGCTTAAGTGCATTCATAATTATCCAGTGATATGAATTATCAATTTTATATTTGAAAAATAAGTCAATATGAAAATTTATTCTGACCAATCTTTCGAAAGGAGTTTTCAATTTTATGGAGCGGATATTTCCGGGCATCCAGATACTTTTTGTTTTATTCTTTTTCACAAAAAATTTCGGGAAAAATTGAGATTTTAATTTTAGAATTTTCTGAGCGTATTCTCCGGGAACACCAAAATCCGCATCATGATCCCAGGGAAGCAGGTCACCATCTCGAATGATGCCCAGCAAAGTGCCTTCATCCAGCCAATAAGGGATGTTGTTCTTTTCCAGAATATGAATAACATCGAGAACCATTTTTTTCATTCGTTTGCGATATTTTCCCTTCAATTCAATTCTTTTCTTTTTAGGTTTACGGATTCTCTTTTTTGTCGGGATTTTTTTTATTATTTTATCTTTTACAATAGATTTATCGTGAATTCCGCTTATCCAATATTTTTGAGGAGATTTCCAATTTCCGTATCTTAATTTTAAATAATTCTCAACATCAGATGGAACAGGATATTCATTTCCCTGAATCGAGATTTTATCAAGAGAATCAAAAAAATGCGAATCTACCCATTTGCAACTTCGTTTATCTACCCAGCGATATTTATTATCTTTCTTAAACTTCAACGAGACATTAATATATGAACTTGCGTTTCTGTGCTTTTCAAAATATTTGAGGATTTTAATTCTGGTAACATTTCCATCAATCCAGATTCTTCCGGAACGATCTAACATCTCTTTAAATCTGTATCTTGGATAGAATTCTTTTTGCAGATTTATAAATTTTTTATAATATTTTCCGGGAATAGCAATATCAATATTTTTGTGCCAGGCAATACTCTTTTTGTCTCGTATTATTCCAAGCAGTGTACCCGAATCCAGCCAGAAAGGGATATGATGTTTTTTCAGGATTCGCATCGTATCTTTGAACATTTTCTTCTGTAATGGATCTTTTTTCATATTAGTGTCATTTTACATTTTCTGTAATTGCTTTTTTACCCATTCGATTGCTCTCTCATTAGCTTTTCCGTCGTTGAAATAGAATGTGCTTTTCTTAACATATTGAATTTGTTCTTTAAAGGGATTACTGTTTAATGAGTTTGCGATTAATTCATTAATATTATCATCTCCAGGATTATAAGTATATCCGCAGGTAAAAACACTGAATTTATCCTGCGTTGCCCATTTTGTTTTTTCAAGGTCTTTTATGCTGGTTTTTACAAGAATCAAGGGTTTATCAAAAAAAAGCCAATCATACATTAAGGAAGAATTCTCTCCAATAAGTAAATCTGCAACAGCAAGATTATTTA
>CAYWPW010000375.1:0-1860 GCA_964460095.1 uncultured Candidatus Cloacimonadota bacterium | reverse complement strand
GATAAGTTTAATCGTCATTTTCATTGGCTCAAATATCCTAAAAGTAGAATACAGTACAGATATCAGAAATAAATTATTTTCCTTCTTAAGAATAAAACGCTAATTTTAAAAATGTTAACTAACATTTCTCAATTGAATTTTAAATATTTTCTAACTCACCCTCAGTCCCTCTCTTTATCACAAGAGAGGGATGACTTGTTGCTATTTTTTTTCTTCTATTTCTTCTTGCGTTTCTTATGTTCCTTCTCTTTGGAATATCTTTTATTTTCTCATCAAAAAGAGAAGGACAGCCAGTCGCCGCTAAAGCTACGCCCAGACAGGCAGGATGAGTTTAAGAGTAAGACCAGCTTATTATCCTGTTTTTTTGTAAAATTTGTCTATTACAATCCATATCTATATTTCTCTCAACAAGTTAGATGACTGAAATTGAAAAGGTAAATTAAAAATGTTAACAATTTCTGAAAATTTAAGACAGAAAATCTCATTAATTCCAAACAAGCCTGGCGTTTACCTGATGAAGAATTCTTCAGGAAAAATCATTTATGTGGGAAAAGCAAAGATCCTAAAAAATCGTGTAAGAACGTATTTTACGGGAAAATATCAAGACTTAAAAACCGAACAACTTGTGGAAAACATATCGGATTTTGATTATATCATAACTGCTACTGAAGTAGATGCTCTGGTTCTGGAAAACAATCTTATCAAAAAAAACAAACCGAAATACAATATTTACCTTCGTGATGACAAACAATATCCATTCATAAAAATAACCATGAAAGAACCATTTCCCCGCATAGAAAGTACCAGAAAAGTATTGAAAGATGGCTCAAAATATTTTGGTCCGTACACAGACAGCAGAGCAATAAAAAAAACTTTAAGATTACTGGAATGGATTTTCCCATTTCGAACTTGCACACGAAAAATTCCTGCAGAAAAAGTAGTTTTTGATAGACCTTGTATAAATTATCAACTTGGAAAATGCTCTGGTGCTTGTTTGGGAAAAATCTCAAGGGAAGAATATAAGAAAATAATCTCCAATATTTTTCATTTTTTGAATGGAAGAAATACTGAAGTTATCTCAAATTTAAAGAAGGAAATGCAGCTTGAATCGAATAAATTGCATTTTGAGAAAGCTGCTCAAATCCGAGATAAAATCAATAATATCTACAGGTTGAATAGATCTCACAACATGTTTTTTACTGATGATAAAAATCGCGATGTGGTGGGTATTTTTAAAGAAGAAAATAAAGCTGCTGTAGCAGTTCTAAAAATCCTTTCAGGAAAACTTTTGAACAAAGAAATTTATACGATCGAGAACGCAGAAGAAAGGAAAATATCTGAAATCTTAGAAGCGTTTTTAAAACAATATTATGCAGATAAAATTGAAAAACTACCTCACAAAATTATTATGCAAATAATACCGAACGATTATGAAACATTGAATTCCTGGTTGAAAAATAAGCTTTTAATCCCTCAGCGTGGAGAAATGAAAGCTTTAATAACTCTCTCAAAAGAAAATGCTTTCAATTATGTGGAAGAGCAGAAACTGAAATATTTACGGAAAAGCAGCAGAACTATCTATCCCATTACAGAATTAAAGGAAAAATTGGGTTTGAATAAATTACCCCGAAAAATGGCTTGCTTTGATATTTCCACAATCCAGGGAACAGATACTGTTGCTTCTCTCGTATTCTTTGAAAATGGTAAACCCAAAAAGAAAAATTATCGTCATTATATCATCAAAACCGTGCAAGGTCAGGATGATTTTGCATCTTTATCTGAAACTCTTCAAAGGTATTTGATAAAAATTGATGAGCAGGAAAAACCGGATTTGATTATAATCGATGGTGGAAAAGGACA
>CAYWPW010000374.1:0-1880 GCA_964460095.1 uncultured Candidatus Cloacimonadota bacterium | reverse complement strand
GTGCAGGCAATGGCTCTTGGAGATGGTAAATGGGAACAGAGATTCAAGCAGGTTTATGGAGATGCGAAATTTACTGTTGCTATTCCCAGAGAAGCTCAACCGATTCATAAGTTTGTGAAGGTCGATGCTTTTATTCCGGGTTGTCCACCCAGCAAAATTCAGATGCTGCGAGCTATAACTCAATTGTTGTTTGGAAACAAACCGACATATACAAATTCACCTGTTTGCCTGGAATGTAAATTCAGAGAAAACGAGTGTCTTCTGAATGACGGCAAGTTGTGTTTAGGACCATTAACAATGGGAGGTTGCACTGCTCCTTGTCCTACACATAATACACCTTGTATTGGTTGTTGGGGAATTATTGAAGAAGCTAATCATATTGCGGAGCTGAAATTATTGAAAGAAAAAGGTTTTAAAATAGAAGATATTATCAGAAAATTCCGGATGTTTGGTGGCAGTGAGATTGTGGAAAAGATTGAGAAGCTGATGGAGGTGGCAAAATGAAGAAGATAATCGAGGTTAAACATCTGGCAAGAGTTGAAGGTGATGGCGGCATCTACGTTGAGATAGAGAACGACCAGGTCAAGAAAGTTCAAATGAACATCTTTGAAGGACCACGATTGATAGAAGCTCTTGCTATCGGTAAATTACCCGAAGAAGTCATTTCTTTCACTCCCAGGATTTGTGCTATCTGCACGGTCTCGCATAAAAATGTTGCTATCAGAAGCATAGAAAGAGCATTAAAATATAAAGAAGATAAGAAAACTTATTTTGCCCGTGAATTAATGCATTTGGGAGAAATTATCGAAAGCCATTCTCTTCATGTTTTTGCACTCGCTCTTCCGGATTACCTGGGCTATCCGAATGTAATTGCTATGGTAGATAAATATGAAGACGTTGTAAAACAAGCTTTGAATCTGAAAAAATTCGGTAACAAAGTGATGCAGATTTTAAATGGAAAATATATTCACGGGGAAAATGCAACTGCCGGCGGATTCGGTAAATTTCCTACAGAAACAGAACTCCTGGAAATCAAAAAGGAAGCTGAAGAACTTTTACCATTTTCGATTGCTGCTACAGATATAGTTGGTGGCTTGGAACTTCCGGATCATCTGGAAGAAGAAACTGTGTTTATCTGCTGCAATCCTGCTGATAATAAATTTGGATTCTGGGGAGATGAGCTTATTTTCTCCAATGGAAAAGTAATCCCTTCTAAAAGATATAAAGAGAATTTGGTTGAAAGAACAGTACCGCATTCATTTGCTAAAAGATCACTTTACAAAGGAAAACCTTTCACGGTTGGTGCTTTGGCAAGACTTAACTGTATTGGCGAAAGACTGAAAAAAGAAGCAGGCAAGAAATATAAAAAGTACAAAAATCCACGCTGGCTGAAAAATCCATTATTCAATAATCTGGCTCAAACCATTGAAATGATTTACTGCCTTGAAAGGATTCCAGAACTTGTTGATATTCTACTTAAACTTCCCACACCTGAATTTGAAAAACCTGCTAAAAAGAAAGGTAGGGGAGTGGGAACTGTGGAAGCTCCGCGAGGACTTTTAGTTCACGATTACAGTTTTGAGGATGGTTATGTTACAAATGCTAACATCATCACACCCACTGCTTATAATCTCGATGACATTGAAAAGTATTTTAAGAATTCTGCTTTTAACTTGCATAAAGCGGGTAAAAATGAAGATGAGATTGCCTTTGAACTTGAAAAAATTGTGCGAGCTTATGATCCCTGCATTAGCTGTGCGACCCATCTTGTAAAAGTAGTAAAAAAATAAAAATAGTGTGAATTCATAAACTCACCCCCGACCCCTCTCTTAAACCCTCTTTGATTCTCCCTTTAGCAAAGGGAGATTAAAAGGACTTTT
>CAYWPW010000373.1:0-1889 GCA_964460095.1 uncultured Candidatus Cloacimonadota bacterium | reverse complement strand
TCTTGTACCGTTAAATATCTGCCTGTTAAAGAAAAAGGTATTATCATTTCAGAAGGTTACGGTGTTATCAAAAAAGACGATTTTATTTTTGCCGCAGCCAATGAATATTGGGTAAAAGAACCGCAGAATCTTACAGATTACTTTACCACTTTTCATATTTCCATCAGGAATAAATCCGAAGAAAAAATGAAGATAACTCCAATGGATATTTCACTTCTGGATGAAGACGAAAATCAGTTTGATACTGTGGATTTGGAATTTATCGAAAAGATGTTGCTGCCTAAACAATTGGAATACCTGGTTATTCAAAATATTGAGGATGATTCGGATGCGTTTCGTACGCTTCTGGAAGATCAGAAAAATATTTTGGAAGAGTGGCGTGAAGCACAGAGAAACCTGATTACTTATTCCTTCCGTTTTGGTGAGATATTGCCAGGTGCAAAAAAATCCGGGTTCATTTTCTTTCCCAAAATATTTTCTTCCAACAATTCCTGCCGGATAATATTTCGTGATATTGGTATTCAGTTCACCCGCGGGGACAAGAAAGAGAAACAGACTGAGTAAGACTCCTATGAAACCAAATATTGAAGATTGAAGATTGAAGATTGAAGATTGAATGTTAATAATTATGAAAATGAATAACTCCAAAGCAAACTTCATCTTTTCTTCGTAAATCGTAAATTGATGTTCCTTGTTCGATATTGAATTCTTACACAAAATTAAAAGTTTAGATTAATCTGTGTAGTTCAAAGAGAGATGCGAATGGTTACATACCGAGGAATTCATCTTGTTAAACCTTCGCAATGGTTGATTCCTCTATCCGCATCCTTGTCATTCCCGCGACTTTGTCATTCCCGCGAAAGCGGGAATCTGCGATGGTGGAAAACGAGATTCCCAATCGGAGTTGGGAATGACAGTGCATTAAAATGGAATCTATAAATATCAGGAGCAAATTATGAACAAACTATATTTCGGTGATAACCTGGAAATAATGAAAGACCTGCTCAAGCAAAATCCAAACGGATTCATTGACCTCATCTATATCGATCCACCCTTTAACAGCAAACGCAATTACAATATCCTCTTCGAAGAATTTGGCATGGAAGACACCAAAGCCCAGAAACTGGCATTTGCCGACACCTGGAGCAATGTTGGCTACCTTGATACTCTGCGTGAAATACAGGACATTGATATGAACCTGTATGAATTTCTGCATGCACCCGATAAAATTAACATCTCAAAAGGTGCAATTTCCTATCTTGCCACAATGGGCATCCGCATCTGGTACATGCACAAGTTATTAAAAGAGACAGGAAGTTTTTATTTGCATTGTGACCCCACAATGAGTCATTATCTTAAGATTCTTTGTGATTTAATATTTAATGAGAAGAATTTTAGAAATGAAATAAGCTGGTGTTATAGGAAATGGTCAATCTCTCAAAAACAATATGTTAAGAATCATGACATCTTATTATTCTATTCGAAATCATCAAATAATACTTTTAATACTCTTTTTGTTAAACTTTCAAAAGGAACATTGAAAAGATGGAAAGGTAAGAAACAAATAGCTGTTTTCAATAAATCAGGAAGAAGATTAGCATCAAATGAAGATTTAAAATCAACAGGTACACCAATGCCTGATTGGTGGGAAATATCAATTATTAATCCAGCAGCCAAAGAGCGTCTTGGCTATCCCACTCAGAAACCCGAAGCCTTACTCGAACGCATAATCAAAGCAAGTTCCAAAGAGGGAGATGTAGTTGCAGATTTCTTTTGTGGTTGTGGCACGGCAATTTCCGTAGCTCAGAAGTTAAAAAGAAAATGGGTTGGAGTTGATATTTCCCATCTGGCAGTGAAGCTCATCACAAAAAGATTGATGGATGCTTATG
>CAYWPW010000372.1:0-1890 GCA_964460095.1 uncultured Candidatus Cloacimonadota bacterium | reverse complement strand
GAAAAAGCAGATCAGAAAGCTTTAAAAGATTTAATAAGCAAAATTTCCGTCCAAGTGGAAGCTCAATTCACAAACATTTATGAGGAAGAAGACGAAACTTTAAAGGAATATACTCAATTGATTGTGAACACTTACTCGAATACAACTTTAAGAAATGCTTTAAGTAAAGTAGATGAGGATTCTGAACCGGGAAAAGTAATTGTTCTGCGTTATATCGAGAAAGAAAACCTGAATAAACTATTCAAAGCACGTAGAAACAAAATCATTGATTACACAAAAACTGCTATCAAAGCAGAATCAGAAGCTCGTATAGGAGATGCATTACGATATTATTATTGGGCTTTACTTCTTCTTAGAAGCCATCCTGAAAACAATGAGATTCAATTCTGTTTTGATGAAGGAGATATTCGTCTTTTGATTACTGCTCTTCCGGATTGTATAAACAGAATTTTCTCATTCCTGAGTTTTGAAATTGCTTCAGATAAATTCGATCCTGAAATAAATAAAAGACTCATCAAACTATATGTAAATTATAATAATAAATCCGTACAGAGCTTAGATTTCTCATATTATACGGGTGATAACTGGTCTAAAAATGTAACTATAAAAGATGGAATCGGCGTAACAGAATATTACGATGAATCTGCAATAAACCTATCTGAAATTGATCTGAAAACCGAATATCGTTATTACAATAAACGTTCTATTGATGGTGAAATTAGAGATGTTATCGAAGATACGAACAATCCCTCGTTTTCTGTTTCGCGATATAAAATATATCTGGATGAAGAAAGCGAACCTGAAGTTGAAATGCAGGAAGTTCACGTTGAACTTGAATCTTTTAGCGGATCGGTTGATGAAATGAAATACTCTGATATTATGGAAAATATTATCGATGGAATAAAATCAAAGAACTATACTAAGATGAGAGAATTTTTTACAGCTAATGGATTTGATAATTTCCAGAAAATTGTTGGTTATGGAAATGCTCAATTAATCGATGATGAGCTTTCTTTATTTACTGCTGAAATTAATAATTCTACTTTTGTACGCTCAATTCCAATGCTGTTCTCATTTCCCGAGAATGATCGTCAATTTGTTGATAAACTTTGTTTTGTATTTAATGAAGAAGATAAGGTTGATGCCATAAATTTTACTTTAGGTGAAAAAGCAGAAAAAGATATACTCGATCAAAATAGAAACTGGGGAAGTTTAGAAAATAAATATCAACTGATTCAATTTATGGAGTTCTATAAAACTGCCTATTGCCTTAAAGATCTTGAATTTGTAAAGGATGTATTTGCAGAGAATGCATTGATTATTGTAGGGCATATATTAGAAGATTATAAGAAAATTGAAAACATTGATAATTCACTTGGTGATAGAATAGAATATATTCGCTTGGATAAAGAGGAGTATATTGATAGATTGAAAACTGTTTTTAAATCTAATGAATATGTTAATGTCCATTTTGAAGATAATTTGGTGATAAGGGCAAATGGTGAAGACAAAGTTTACGGAATTCAGATTGCTCAACACTATTATTCCACAAATTACTCCGATAAAGGTTACCTGTTCCTGATGATAGACTTAACGAATGAAAATAAACCTATAATCTGGGTGCGAACCTGGCAACCTGAAAAAAATCCTGATGGCTCAGTTATTGGTCTGAAAGATTTTCAGATCTATTAATGTAACTCGACCAGCTTGGTCGGGAAAAGATTTCCTCGTTCCAATGCTCCTGCGTTGGAATGCAATTGGGACGCTCCTGCGCCAAAAGCGTTTATTTTGCGCAGTACATTGTTAGAGCGTTGTAACAAGAAATAAGTGTCATCCCGCAAACTGTGTTTATCTCGTTCCAATGCTCTTTAACCTGTTAAATTTTCTTAT
>CAYWPW010000371.1:0-1900 GCA_964460095.1 uncultured Candidatus Cloacimonadota bacterium | reverse complement strand
TTAATAATGGAATTTGTCTTTTCATCTATCCTCCTACTTCTCGGGAAATGCATTCATTAAGAAAGTTAAATGCACACTCGAAAGTATAGTTCCTGAAATGATAAGTAATAAAATCAGTAATTTTGTATAATCAACGCCTTTGAGGGTTCCCATTTGCATTGGCTCTCTGGCGAGATAGGCGGAAGCAGCGTAAAGCTCTTCGCCAATCAAAGTATAATCACAAGTGGTGATAAAGAAAGGAAGCTGAGTTGCAGCATCTGTACCTGCAATTTGAACTGCCCCTGTTGTGTTTCCGGTTTCAGTCATCAGAAGAGCTTCTGCCCAGAACATTCCCATAAAGAAGTTGGTCGCTGTTTTTTCGCGAACCATAATGCCATTTACACCGGCAACAAACGGGAATTGAGCTGTTGTAATAAAAAATACGCTCGTTTTATCGTAAGTATCCGGTCGTCCAGCTTCATAGTGAGCTTCTTTAACGATTTCCTGAGCAACAGGTAGGACCAGGTAATCACGGCAAGGAACCAGGATTTTTGTGTCATATTCAGCAGCCTTTTTAGCAACCCGACCCAAAATTGAAAGACCGGCAAGTGTTGCCACATCAGTGATTCCTGATGTTCCGGGAACGAAAAGGATAGGTCTTCCCATCTCGGTTGCTCTTCCGATGGCATTATCGATTTCTTCGATTCCTGCAATTGGTCGCACAAATAGATCGTGTCCCTTTTTTGCTTTTCCAATCATAACAAAAACAAACCCACCAAAAATGAGTGTAGCCAGAAGAGCTGGGAACATAGTGGTTTTAAACCAGTTGGGAATGGGGAAGAAGTGATCTCTACCAAATCCTTCATAAGAAATCAAGGCAATATTTTTTTTCACATCAACCGGTTTTGCATTTTCTTTGATATAAATTGGAGTTTCAGTGAAATGACCTTTGTCATCGCTTTTTACAATTTTATATTCAAATGAGTTTTTGGCAATATGACAAGATTTATCGAGGTATTTGATGCGGGTTTTAGGATTGGAAAAAGAAGCTGCTTCTTTGGAGATAGGATGATTAGCAAGAAGGTCAAACAGGTTTTGATAGTGTTCGATTGCATCATCAGCATCTTTGATTTCTTCTTCGGTTTTCAAAGTATCTTTGGATGCAGTATGATCAGCGATTTGTTCTTTGTATCCTCTCAGAGTTCTCTCAACTTCGGATGGATAAAGGTTTGAACGGACTGTGTTTTCTTGTTCTCCATCCATCCTAACTGAGAAAGCAGGAGAAACATAGATCAGACCTTTATCAGCATCAAATTTTGTTGTTATTTTGAAATGAGCATTTTTATACCGTATATTGTCGTAAAGCTCTCTTTGTGTACCTGTGATTTTTTTAGATAAACGAAATTCTTCAGCAGTATAATTCCTTTTATAAATGTAGTAGGAGTATTTATGAATATCTTCTTTGCTATCGCTAAAATACAAAGTGCCCGGTGTAAGAGATTTTGTTTGGTCATTCCAGGAAATATCTTGATAAAATACATAATTATCGTCAATCGGATTATTGCATTTCATCGTTATTTCGAAGGTTAAAAATTCAGTATTGGGAGGAATTTTGATTTTCAATTTTTTATCTTGATAAAATTCATTTATTTTTTTGATTTCATTTCCCGCATCATCATAAACCGTGAAATAGATATTCCTGATCTTATAATTCTCGTTTGTCATTGTATCATAGTTGACCAGCAATTTGGTTTTTTCTTCATTTAAGTATGATGAATTGGTGATGTAAACAACAGGTTTTCCCCAGGAAATATAATTATAATCACCTTTATCATTCTTGCCATCTACAACTGTAAATGCCGGGATTTCGGGAAGCATATCAGGATACAATATTTCCGCAGCTTTTACTTCGGAGAAAGTT
>CAYWPW010000370.1:0-1904 GCA_964460095.1 uncultured Candidatus Cloacimonadota bacterium | reverse complement strand
GAGTGTCACCTATGTCCCCGGTTTATTTTGTTAACCATGTGCCAGGTTTGTACCCCCCCAACCCCTCTCTTTGGAAAAGAGAGGGGAGAATGAAAACTCGAATCCTCTGGATTCATCAATGTTTCCCCTCTTTTGCAAAGAGGGGTTAGGGGAGTTAGAAATCGAAAAATTATACTTTACGGACAGACTCTATTCAGAATTCCTTTTCGTGTTTTTCGCGGGTAGAAAAATAATAAAAAAATGATAACAATCAAATGTGCTAAATGTCATAGTAAAATCTTTAAATATAAAAAGATCGGAAAAGGAAGACTGTTACACTGCTGGAAAGAACGGATAAGAGAAGACTACTCCATAAGAGATGGAAATAAAGTTAAATGCAAGTGTGGAAATCTAATCGGTCTTAAAGAATCAAAATTTATCAGGATGAAACAGAATTCGTTCACAAAATCAGGTACAACTTCCAAGAAATAAGATTTTTGCAAGGAGATAAGTTGAATTTAAAAGCTGTTATCTTTGATATGGATGGAGTTATTTTAGATAGTGAACCTATCTATTATCAGATAGAAACTAAATTTTTCAGAAATTTAGGAATTAGCATTTCAGATGAAGAATATCATACTTTTGTTGGTCTCTCGATGATTGAAATGTGGAGAAGAATCAAGAATAATCACAATCTCAAAGAAGTAATTGGAGCCTTAGTAAAAAGTAATAATAAAGTAGTTTTCCAATATTTTTCAAATTCAGAGAATTTACAGCCAACTCCTTTTCTTGAACAATTTATTCAGAATTTACTTGAGAAAAATATTAAACTTGCAGTTGCTTCTTCTTCTTCAAAAAAACTGATTAAGGTTATTCTTGAAAAATTAATGTTAAAGAAATATTTCGAAATATGTGTTAGCGGAAATGAAGTAAAAAATGGAAAACCCGCTCCTGATGTTTTCCTTCATACAGCATATCTTATTAAAGTAATTCCAGAAGAATGTCTGGTTATTGAAGACTCGACAAACGGCGTGAAAGCTGCGAAATCCGCTGGCATGAAATGTGTAGGATTTCAAAACTTTAATTCAGGAAACCAGGATTTATCTGATGCAGATATGATTATTTCGTCTTTTTTGGGATTGGAGGAAAAAATAATTAAAGTTTTATGAGAACTGTGATTAAAAATATTTTTCTTGCAATTCTAAACAGGATTCCATAAAAGTAACATATAAAAATTATTCAAGGAGGGAGAAATGTTAACAACAAAAAGAGTAATTATTGCCACAATTTGTGGATTCATCTTTGGAATTGTGTGCATGCTTCTGGCATGCTCAAATCCAAATGCAACCGATGTTTTACCATTTTCAACAAAATTGATAATAATCTTCAGCAGAGCTCTGATGGGCTTCACAATCGGTGTAAGTGCATTAAGACTTGGCTGGTGGTTACATGGGATTGTAATCGGTATTATTGCCAGCATTCCAATGGCTTTTTCCGTTTTGGATAAAACCGATATTCTTATTAGTACTATCATTATGGGATTAATTTATGGCTTCCTTACAGAGCTTATCACTTCCATATTATTCAAAGCCAAACCTGTAGGTCTTCTTAAGGCTGAATAATTTAATCGTTTATTGTAAGATCGGTTTATCAGATTCAATTTTCCACAACTGAAGTTGTAAACTAATTTTTGCAGTTTTTTAATGTAGATGGGAAACAGCTTCCAATATTGGGTAAAATCTCCACTTATTTACAAACTGGAAAATTAAGGAGAAAAAAACAATGAAAAAAATCTTAATTCTGTTTGTTATTCTTTTCCTGCTCACTTCCTGCATTCCCGGTGATGGAAAACATACAAAAGAAAAACCTGCTGGTTTCTTGTGGGGTATCTGGCACGGTTGGATTGCACCTATTTCTCTTATTAT
>CAYWPW010000369.1:0-1928 GCA_964460095.1 uncultured Candidatus Cloacimonadota bacterium | reverse complement strand
ATAAAATATGAAATCCAAAAAAAAACACAACTTAATTTGTGGAAAAGATTTAATTATTTCATTTCGTGTCTTTTCGTGTTTTTCGTGGGTAAAAAATGAAAACTGAAATTTACATCAAGGGAGCTCAGGAACACAATCTAAAAAATATTGATGTTAGAATTCCCAGAAACAAATTAATTGTGGTTACCGGTGTTTCCGGTTCCGGTAAATCCTCCCTCGCTTTTGATACTCTTTATGCTGAAGGTCAACGCAGATATGTGGAATCACTTTCCGCTTATGCACGTCAATTTCTGGGTCAGATGGAAAAGCCGAAAGTGGATTACATCGAAGGTTTATCTCCTGCTATTTCCATCGAACAGAAAGCTGCCAGCAAAAATCCACGTTCCACTGTGGGTACAATTACAGAAATTTATGATTATCTGAGAATTCTTTACGCCCGGATTGGAAAGCAATTCTGTTACAATTGTGGTGATGAAGTTGGCTCTCAATCTGTTGATCAGATAGTTGACCAGATTCTGAAGAATCTTCCAAAAACAAAAATCCAGATTCTTGCTCCCATTGTGCAAAATAGGAAAGGTGAACACAAAGATGAAATTGAAGAAGCCAGAAATGAAGGTTTCGTTCGCATCAAAATAAATGGAAAAATTCACAACCTTTCCGAAGAAATCCATCTCGATAAAAAAAGCAAACACACCATCGATATTGTGGTTGATAGATTGGTTTTAAAAGATGGAATTCGCACACGTTTGATGGATTCGGTAGAAACTGCTTTAAGACTCAGCAGCGGTTATATCAAAGTAGATTTTGTAGATGAGAATAAAACCGAACTTCTCTCAGAATCAAATTCCTGTACTAAGTGCGGGATTGGTTATCCTGAATTGACTCCTCAACATTTTTCTTTTAACAGTCCCATCGGAATGTGCCAAACCTGTAATGGTCTGGGTTCACGTTTAGAATTCGATCCTGGTTTGATCATTCCAAATCCTGAACTTTCTATTTTGGACGGAGCAGTAATTCATTGGGGAGTTATGAATAAGAAAACCAGCAGTTGGCGTATGAGAATTCTGCATTCACTTTCCAAAGAATACAATTTCTCTTTGAACACTCCCTGGAGCCAGCTAACCGAATTAGTGAAAAAAATTCTTTTGTATGGTTCCCGTGGAAAAAGAATAAAATTAAGCTGGTATTCAAAAAACAGCTCCGGACAATTTCATACACCTTATGAAGGTTTGATTCCAACTTTGAAACGCCGAATGAACGAGACTAATTCTGAGTACATGAAAAGATATTACATGCAATATCTCAGTACAAAACCATGTATAGATTGTGGTGGCAAGAAATTGCGTAAAGAAAGTCTATCTGTAAAAATCGCTGATACAAGCATCGATTACATCACAAATCTTTCGATTTCTGAAGCAAAAAGTTTTTTTGAGAATATCCAACTTGAAGGAAATGATAAAATCATAGCTTATGAAGTTCTGAAGGAAATAAAAAACCGTCTTTCATTTCTAATAAATGTAGGATTGCATTATCTCACATTGGATAGAAAAGCTCCAAGTTTATCAGGAGGTGAATCTCAGAGAATTCGTTTGGCAAGCCAGATTGGTAGTAGTCTGGTTGGAGTGATGTACATTTTGGATGAACCGAGTATTGGTCTCCATCAAAGAGATAATAAACGCCTTATAAAAATGCTGCAGGAATTACGAGATTTAGGAAATACTGTCATTGTTGTAGAACACGATGAAGAGATGATCCGCTCCTCAGATGAGATTCTGGATTTTGGACCGAAAGCTGGAATTTACGGTGGTGAAATAGTTTTTCAGGGCAAATTAGAAAAAATCTTACTTTCCAAAAAATCTCTCACAGGAATGTATTTAGCAAAAAAACTTTCTATAAGTTATCCAGATTCAAGAGCAAAACCGGATATC
>CAYWPW010000368.1:0-1930 GCA_964460095.1 uncultured Candidatus Cloacimonadota bacterium | reverse complement strand
GACTTCTGGGGAAAGAGAATAAAGTAATAGGATTTGAACTGAGTACCCCAGGTTTGCGGGGACAAAGTGGCGGCCCAGCATTTGATGTGGATGGGCGAATTTTGGGAATGCAAGCAGCAACTGGTCATTTGGATATGAATTTTGACATTGAACAGGACGTTTTCCGAGCGGGAAAGAAAAAGAATGTTAAAGACTATGCCTTCCTTCATGTTGGACATTGTATCCATGTTGCGATTCTGAAAGAGTTTATGACCGAAAATGGAGTAAATTTTATAGAAGAATGAACCTTGTATAACCATCTGCTGCACTTGACCGCAGAAGCCCTGCCGCTTTAGAAAGATTGGTGGTCCACAAAGTTTATCGATTTCTTTAAAGCTTTCCGGTTAACGTCTGCGTCAAGTGAGCAAAACGTTACAGATGTCTGCTATCTATACGCAACAAATTGAAACCCTTTAATATTTGTGATATCTAAATGATATCTAAATGTTATTTGATTTTAGAGAATGGTAAGTAATGGCAAGTTATCTGAACTTCTTTGCAGGCAATAATACACGAAAACAAATCGGGCTTTTAGGCCCGCTAAATCAAAGTTCGGTGCCCAAGTAATTCCATCTGAACTATACTAAATAAAAAAGTAGTATTTAAAAAATTAACGCTTAAAAATTGTGAGTATCTAAATAATCGACAAAGGATGTGGTTATGACTGAAGAGAGAACTGGTGATAATACAATGGCTAAGAATGAGATCAAAAAATTTATACTCAGAGTAGATTTAATAAAGAACGACCAGTTGGATATTTCAAAAATTGCAGAAAAAATGTCTGAACATTTCGACAGAACTGAAAAAAAACAAATAAATAACTTTTCAATTAATTTCACAAAAGGGGCTTCTGAGGTAACTAAAGGAGACACTTTTGACTATGTTTTGGTGTCCGAGGGAAAATCTATCTCGATGACTTTTACGGAAACACAATGTGCATTTTGGTTGGCAAGTAATCAGTATAAAGACAACTCTTTGTATAAAGAAACAATTAGTAAGGTGGTTAAAGTTATTGATTCTCTTTGTGGTGAAGTTAAATCTAAAAGAATTGGTCTAAGATATATAAATGAATTCAAATGCAAAACGAAAAAATATATAAGCAAGATTTACGGAAAAAGATTGTCTTCATTGGTTAGGGCGATGATTAGCGAAGAAGAACTACAATCACGAGTAATTGGAATGGAAGAATATAACAATGAGGGTATGAAAATGCGTTTTCAGTACGGTATTCCTAATAAATTTTATCCTTCTGTGATTACTGTGTTTGACTTAGTTTTGGATATTGACTCATTTATAGAAAGTGAGAGTAGTGTAAACGAATGGGAGGGAATTATCTCTAAGTTGAATCATGCGGCATATGGGAAATTTGTCAAAGAGATTAACCCGAACTACATAGAGGATTTGAAGTAATGACGGATTATATAAATCCTATCCCCTCAGTCGCAGAATCAAGAAATCCAATGGAAGTGAGTGAAAATGCCCAAAAAACACCAAAAAGAACTACAGTTAAGTACCAAACGACCGCAATCTTTGAAGATATCGGCGAGGAAAAAGAAGAAAATACTGGAAAGGTTAGCACAAGGTGACATATTTCAGGATATTGAAATAATAGAAAATATAGATGTCGAGAAATCTATTATAACTGTTAAGAAAATATCATTTCCTTTCGTTGTTTGTCTTAATCAGGAATGCGATTTGGAAACCGATTTTTGGAAGAATGATGAGGTGTTGTGTGATAATAACTTGCTACATATTGCTATTGCGCCTGCATTTATATTTGAACAATTTCTAAGTGGCACGCATTGGGGAGAAATTTTTTCAAACAACAAGCCACAAAAAAGGAATGATACAACAATCAAAAAAATTATTGATAATGAGATTCCAAGATATC
>CAYWPW010000367.1:0-1937 GCA_964460095.1 uncultured Candidatus Cloacimonadota bacterium | reverse complement strand
AAAAGAACCCATCTGGAAAAGCACTTATTTGAAAAAAGCAACTACTTCTGACGGAAAAGAATTTCTTATCGGCAGCGGACTTTATGAAATGAAAACAGAAAAAGTCTTCATTGTTGATGCTGTTAATCAGGCTATTGGTCTTTTAAAAATAGATGGATTGAAAACTATAGATTTCATGCGTTCAAATGCAAGTAAATTTATTTTCTTAGATTCTTACGTTTACATAAAAGATCTGCATGGAATTGAAATTTTGAATCCAAAAAACCCGGATCTCGAAGGTCAAAATATTTATGATCTGCAGGATATAAATGGTAAATACTTCGTGAAAGAAGAACTTGAAATTCTGCAAACTCAGGATGATTGCTGGATGGATTATATGTGGCCCAAACCAAGTGAAACCGAACCATCAAAGAAAGTAGTTTATGTGAAAAAAGTAGTCGTCGGTCAAGATACACTTGTTGTTGGTTGCGGATATTATCCGGAATCTGCAGAATCAGAGAAGGATAGTCAAATCAAAAAAATCACTGCTGCCATAAATAAAGCTGCCATCATGATAACAAATGAAGGTGAACAAGTTTTTCCTGAATTCAGAAAGAAAAACAGCAAATGGTTTCAAGATGATTTCTATATTTTCATTTATGATACTAAAGGAAACAGGATAGTCTATCCGCCAGCTCCCTTTAAAGAAGGAGAAAATGCTTTTAACGTAACAGATGCAGATGGCAAACACCAGGTTCAGATGTTCATCAAAAAGGCATTAAGCGAGCAAGAAGAAGGTTGGGTGTATTACAGATGGCCTAAACCAGGTGAGAGCACTCCCGTGATGAAGCATACATTTGTTAAGAGAGCTCAAACACCTTCGGGTAAAATTCTTGTGCTCTGTGCAGGTTATTATCCGTAGGATTAAAAGTGCTGTTTTGAGTTGTAAGGAGCTTTCGACGACGACTTGAGGTAGATTGAATATGCATTTTTTCTCAACTCGTCGTTCCTTACGAGTCGAAAAAACCATGTTTGCGGATAGACACTATTTAACTTTCCGAATCTTAATTGAGAGAATTCTTTTCGGGAAACTTAGGAAAGTTTTCAGTTAAAATTTTAATGTCTCTAAAATAAAAGAGAGGAGAGAATGAGAATCGTATCGTATTATTCGTGTTTATCAGTGTTCATCAGTGGTTAAATTAAATCTGGCAAAACTTTAAAAAAAAATTTAGGAGGATTTATGTTTAAAAAGATTCTTATGGCAATTGGATTTATAGCTGTCATACTTTTGTTTATACCTTTCAAGAAAGCACAAGATGAAACTCCTTCCAGTCTTTTAAAAATCAAGAACAGAGTAGAGAGTATTCTTGTTGAGATGGATAAAGATCTGGCTGAAACAACTCAGAAGCTTTCTTTGATTGGAATAAAAGGTGAAGGCACAAGACACACTTTACAAGATTTGTGTGCCAGGCATCCTTATGCAGTAGATTGCTGCCTGGTTGATATGGATGGGATTATAACAATAATGGAGCCCGAACCTTATAATAAGTTTGAAGGTTCGGATATCAGCGATCAGGAACATATCATCCAGCTACGTAAAGAGAAAAATCCTGTGCTCAGCAAAGCATTTCGAGCTGTGGAAGGTTATACTGCTGCTGTTTTTGAATATCCTGTTTTTTCACCAAAAAATGAATTATTGGGTTCTGTTAATATGCTGTTTCGTCCTGAATTTTTTCTTAGAGAAATCATTCTTCCTGAGATAAAAGGAATTCCAATTGATGTGTGGATAATGCAACCTGACGGTTATATTTTGTATGATTTTGATGCTGAAGAAATTGGTAGAAATCTATTTGAAGATGAACTTTACAAGCCATTTACAGAGCTACTTGAAATCGGGAAAAAAATTTCCAAAGAAGAAAAAGGTTCAGGAAAATATTCTTTTTTTGATGAAGGATTCT
>CAYWPW010000366.1:0-1979 GCA_964460095.1 uncultured Candidatus Cloacimonadota bacterium | reverse complement strand
ATCTCTTTCGCAGTCGCAAATTTAAAACTAACTCTATCTTGTATATCTTGTGCTTCTTTTTTTAGAAAATCAACGTATTCTTTTTCACCGTGACCATAGATAGTCAAAGAAAAATGAACAGGAAGTAATTTTAAAGTCCGAATTGCAGTAACCGTGTCTTTATCTTCATGCAATCGCCCCACAAAAAGAATCCTGCTGAATTCTTTATTCTCAATCCGCTGTTTAAACCTTTTGCAATCAATTCCAGTATAAATCACTGCTGCATGTTCAACTTTAAAACCATTCTTAATTGTTAATTGCTTTAAGGCATTACTTCCAAAATAAATACGTTTAAATATAATATCTTCCCATTTGGCAAAGGGAGCTTTCGCTCTAATGAAATTAGCTAATCCTGAAATTTTCAGTATTCGGCGTGCCAAACGTGCTTTAAAAGTTCCTGTTTCTCCATTCCACCATCTTAACCAAACATCGATTTTCAGACTATCTGCCAGCCAATGATCGGAAACATCAAAAACAGCAGATAAATTATTTTCCTGCAAAGTTAGAACCAGACCTTTATTCAGCCCATTGAGATTAAAAATATGAATAATATCAGGATTGAAAGATTGTATTTCTTCAAGTAAAATTGAACGGTTATATTTTTCTAAATTATAAAGTTCTATAATCTGTAGCCAAGGATGTCCAAAGTATCCATGAACTTTCAAGCGACGATGAATATTAGATTCGATTTGCTCTTTTTCAACACCATGAATGGATGTTAACACTCGTATTTCATGTCCACGTTCAATAAGTCGGTCAACTATTTGTCTGCAACGTTCCTCATATCCACCAATCGAATGCGGAGGATAAAGATTGCTTATTACAAGAATTTTCATATATCTATAAAATATTAATTATCCGAAATAATCATAAAAATGAGACTCTGTTAAAAAAGTTATTTTAATCAATTTCAACTTCCCAAGAAACTTAGAATTTATCAATTCAAATACATCATTTCGTGCTTCTCTCTTTTACAATAAAAAAGCATCCTGAAATTTGTCAACTTTAATTAATATTATCAAATACTTCTAGTAATACACTTATATGAATCCTGCATTTTCTTTTGTACTTTCAAGACCGCACCAAATATCACCAAAATCGTTAAAAATGGGGCTTTAGTGAATTATAAAAAATTATCAATTATTTATAAACAGCTCTTTTGTATTGAACATTCAAGCAGGTTATTTCAGATGAAAATGCATAGTAACTTTGCTTTTTAAAATAAAAAAACTTGCATTAAATTAGACGAATTTTAAAATCCGTTTTTGTGGATGTTGGGTTAATTAATTTAATTCAACCTCATTCGAAGCTCGATTCCCGCCAGAATCGAGCTTCTTTAAGTATTTGATACCAAGAAATTTTCCTATTATTTCATTAACAACATTTTCTTAGATATTGCTTTTTCGCCTGCTCTTAATCTATAAATATAAATTCCGGATGCTACATTTTGATTATTATCATCTTTCGCATTCCACTTTGCAAAATGAAAATCTGCTTCCAGATTTTTATCAATCAGAGTTCTGACCTTCTTTCCCTTAATATTAAAAATTTCTAATGTAACATGTTCGTTATCCTTGAGCGCAAAAGAAATTGTTGTTAGAGGATTGAATGGATTGGGAAAATTATTTCCCAAAGTAGTTTCCAAAGGTTTAAGAATCGCATCTGTATTTGTAATCTCAACTATTACTTCATTTGAGGGTCCGGACTCATACTCGTCATACATAGCTGTTACATAATATGTATGCATTCCAACTGAAACAGTAAAATCAAGATAGAATAAAGTGTTAACTTCAGCGAGAAACTCATCATCACGATAGATTTTATAGCTTGCTACATTTCTGGAAAAATCACCTTCTGGGGCTACCCACTGCAGAAGAACAAAATTTGCCGCATTGATCTGATAAGTTAGATTCGCGGGAGGATAAAGAATAACATTCACT
>CAYWPW010000365.1:0-1984 GCA_964460095.1 uncultured Candidatus Cloacimonadota bacterium | reverse complement strand
CTGGAAATTCCCAGCTCATTAGAAACTCGAAACGCTCCCATTCCATACATAAGTCCAAAGTTGATGATTTTTGCATAACGGCGTTGATCGGAACTGACTTCTTCTTTCTGTAAATCATAAATAATACTGGCAGTTTCGCTATGAATATCCTCTTTATTTCGGAAGGCGTTAATCATTTTTTCATCTTGAGAGAGCATTGCCAGAATGCGGAGTTCTATCTGCGAATAGTCTGCTGAAAGAATAACGAAGTCATTATTATTAGTTACAAATGCCTTTCGGATTTCTCTGCCAAGTTCTGTTCTAATGGGAATATTCTGCAAATTTGGATTCGAGCTCGACAATCTGCCTGTTGATGCTACTGTCTGGTTGAATGACGAATGCACTCTATCAGTTTGGGAATTTATCAATTGCGGCAATGCTTTAATATAGGTGGACTCCAGTTTTGTAAGTTGACGGTAATCCATTAAATGTTCTGCTATTTCATAGTTTTTCGCTAAAGTTTCCAGAACTGTTACATCAGTAGAATATCCGGTTTTTGTTTTTTTTACCGAAGGAATTCCCAAATCCTTAAAAAGCACTTTTGCAAGTTGTTGAGTGGAATTCAAATTAAACTGAAAACCTGCAATCTCATAAATTTTCTGTGTTAATTCACCTAATTTCTTCTGGTTCTTTTTTGAAATTTCTGACAGGATCTTCGTATCGATTATTACACCATTCATTTCCATTTTTGCTAAGACTTTGAAAAGCGGTATTTCAATATTTTCAAAAAGTTTGTTCAGATTTTCCTGCTCCAATTTCTTAGCATAAACTTCATAAAGCCGGAAAGTGATATTTGCATCTTCGGCAGAATATTCACAAGCTTGAGAAGTTGGTACCATGTCAAACGTAATCTGCTTCTTTCCTTTTCCAATAAGCTCGGAAATCTTAACCATCTCATAATCGAATTCCCGTTTTGCACATTCGTATAAAGAATGTCTGGAAGTTGGATTCAGAAGATAATCGGCGACCATTGTATCAAAAACATTATTTTCTATTTCCCAGCCTGAATTTTGCAGGATCATGTAATCATATTTGATATTATGACCAATCAGCAACTTGTCTTTTAAGGCTTTGTTCAATTCATTTACGACAAATTTTTCATCCAGATTATCTGCCATCTGATGAGCGATAGAAATGTAGAAAGCTTTATTATTTTCTGCACACAAAGATATTCCCACAAGTTCTGCTGAAATCGGATCCGTAGATGTTGTTTCAGTATCGATCGCTACCACAGTTTTATTTTCTAATTCATACAGCATTTTTTCAAAATCCGTTTTTCTATCCACCAAAATATGTTCAAATTTTATTTCGGATTCTGCAGTTTTTTCAGGCTCTATATTAATTTCAACTGAACCTGGACTCAAAGCAACAATTTTTTTCAGGATAGAAAAAAGTTCATAATGCTTCAGCATCTCAACCGAGTTAAGCAAATCTGTCTTTTCAAAAGAAAGTTCATTTTCCTGTAATGTTTCAATGGGAACATCACGAACTATCTTTGCAAGTTTCTGAGATAAAAAAGCATCTTCGCGATATTCCAACAATTTTAATTTGATGCCTTTTGCAGTAATTTTACCGATATTCTGATAAATGTTTTCCAGCGTAACAAATTCCTGCAGAAGCTTTGTTGCACCTTTAGGTCCGATTCCCCTTACACCGGGAATGTTATCCGCACTATCACCGCAAATTGCCAGATAATCGATGAACTGCTCAGGTTTCAAGCCATATTTTTCTTCTACTTCCTTTTCTTTTGTTACCTTTTCTTTGAAAGGATCATAAAGCATAACCTTCTCATCCACAAGCTGGGTAAAATCTTTGTCACCGGTCACGATTATTACTTCGAAATCATTCTTGAATTTTTCAGTGAGCGTTGCCAGGATGTCATCTGCTTCATATCCAGCTTTTGAAATTTCGGGAATGCCAATAAGTTTAAAGAATTCTTTTATAG
>CAYWPW010000364.1:0-1986 GCA_964460095.1 uncultured Candidatus Cloacimonadota bacterium | reverse complement strand
ACCCAGAATATATGGTTCTGCTAAAGGATTATTCAGCATTATCTGGAAAGAGAAACCAACTCCTGATAAAATGAAACCTGTTAAAAAAGCTAATAAAATGCGCGGCAATCTGACAGAGAGAATAATATGCTTTGATGAAGTTCCAAAATTAAGATAAAAATAGATCAAAATTATCACGAAAATGAGAATTAATAAAATCAGGAATTTCCTATTCATAAAAAGCCTTTTGCAACAGTTTTATACCTTTAATAATGCGCGGAGAAGCTCTTAAAATCAAGTCAGGATTGATGTCTTCAACTGTATAAATACGGTTATATTTACACGCTGAAATCACATTCCAACCTTTTCTTTCTTTTATTTGTTCAGCACTAATTCCGGGATAAGTTAATAGGATTATTTCCGGGTCTGCCAGAATTACATTTTCCGGTTTGATTCTGCTGTAATCTCTGGGTAAATGAGCAAAAATATTATTTCCTCCGGCAAGTTGAATTACTTCACCAATAAACGAATTATCCGAAACACTCATAATAGGATTTCCATAGATTTCAATGTAAACTTTTGGAAAATTAGTTGAATCTGGAAAACCTTGCGAACGGTTGTGCGAATCCTTGCTTTTCTCGACCTTCGCAATGGTTGAATCCAGCTTCGTATCACTTCGCCGTGACAAGTTCGTAATATTTGTTAATTCAGCCTGAAGGCTGTCTGCGATAAAATTTGCTCTTCTTTCTTTATCGAGCAGAGTGCCAATTTTTCTGATGGAAGAGATCATTTCTGCGATTGATTTTGGATAAATAAGTTCCGTCTTGATATCAAGCTTGTTCAATTCTGCTGCGAGATGTTTTTGTTCTAAACCGGAAATAAAAACGATTGTTGGTTTGAGTTCAATAATCTTTTCAAAATCTACTTTCCCAAAAGTTCCTACTTTAGGAATTTTTTTTAATTCTGTGGGAAAATTACATTCTGTTGTAACTCCCACAATATTTTCAGTACCAGCAATTAAGGCAACAATTTCAGCTACTTCAGGAGAGGTTATTATATATCGAGGAGATTCAGATTTTTTTTGAGGAGCATTACAAGAAATAATTATTAGAACGAGGAATGAAAAAAGCAGGGCTTTTGATAGAAATTTAAAACTGATATTTTGAGATTTGTTAAGATCTCTCGTTCCCAAGATTTTCTTGGGAATAAAATTGAAAGCAAAGTTTAACTTTGCAAATATGTGCGTTACAAAGTTCAACTTTGTAACGAGATTAACAAAAATCACCAAAAAAATGATTGTCTTTTTCAAAAAAAAATCCTCAATTTTTATTAGCTTAATGCCTTCAAAATAAAAGGATTTTCTCGTTTTTCACGCAAAACTTTCTCCCGAAGTTTACGTAAAAAACTTAAATGGCAGGTTTCCTGGCTTGCAGATTGAAATTCTTATCCGAGCCTTCCCAACCGATAATTGCCGATCAGTGACCCGATTTTTTTTTGCTCACGGATTAACACGGATGAACACAGATATTATTTTCGTGTTTTTTCGCGTATTTCGTGGGCATATTCTTCTGCTTACAGTGGCGGAGACCGCTCCCGTATTTAACGGGATTCCCTTTTACTTTCGCACCATTAAGCTACACTCTATACAAAATCGAAATTTATTATTTTATAAATTATGTCAAGTTTGATTTAAAATTAAATAGTTATCAAATCTATGTAACTTCCCTTCCGTCATCTGATACTATTTTAGAAGCAAACATAATTCCTCCTATTTAATTATTGTTAATTTTTGATTATAATCGCCAAACTTAGTGGATAGTTTAGCGAAATACACTCCACTTGCTACATCTTTCGCATTCCAAATAAAAGAATGCACACCTTCTCTAAGAAGTCTGTTATTTACGATATTTTCTATTTTCTGTCCCTTTACATTATAGATTTCAAGATTTATATATAGTGCACCCCATTGTCCAGACAAAAATCCCGTTTGTATAAGTTAACATTTAG
>CAYWPW010000363.1:0-1995 GCA_964460095.1 uncultured Candidatus Cloacimonadota bacterium | reverse complement strand
GAACTAAGGGAGTTATAACCGGTTTTATTGCCAATCCCAAAGCACTGAAAATAACGATATAAAGCAAATCCTGTGATGAGAATTTTTTCAACCATTTCATTTTTTTCAAGTCCTTTGAAATCTGGTTACTCTTAAGACGGCAGAAGAATCGTTCTTCCTCGCCTTTCCAAACACGGGAGGTATTTTCGTTTCCAAACATACCCTATCGGAAATGCTTCATGACCGCAACTTCAGCTTTAGAAGACAAAACTCAGCGATGGTTCTAAAAAGTTGAGACCTTACTATCTGTCAAGCCAAATGAGTACTGCTCCTCGCAGAAAACAAAAAGAAAAAATATTTTCAAAAAAAACGTAATTGGGTACAGATAAACAAACCTTGAAAAGGTTTAAAAGGTTTCTCTTCCTGTTAAACCTTTGCAATGGTTGAAGTGTAACCGTTGAAAAAGTCGATTTGAGAGAATTCCTCTGTGTGTAAACTTTTTCAAGGTAGTTCAAACAAAAAAAATTTTATAAAAAAAGTTGACTCCAAATCCTGATAAAATGAATTTCTTTTTTTATTAAGAGAATCATAATTTATGAAGAAAAATGATAAAATCCGAAAGATCATTCATATTGATATGGATGCTTTTTTTGCAGCAGTGGAAATCAGGGATAATCCTGAATACTGCGGGAAACCGATTATCGTGGGTGGTACTCCCAATAGTAGAGGAGTAGTTTCCACCTGTTCATACGAAGCTCGAAAATTCGGAATTCATTCAGCAATGGCCAGTTCAAAAGCATACAGGCTCTGTCCTCAAGCGATTTTCGTTAAGCCGCATTTTGAAGCTTACAGATTAGCATCACAGCAAATCCGAAAAATTTTCTTTGAATATACAGATTTGGTTGAACCAATGTCAATGGATGAAGCATATCTGGATGTAACAAACAACAAAAAGAACATTCCTTCTGCAACAGAGATTGCGATTGAGATCAAACAAAAAATTTTAGAAACAACAAAACTCACCGCTTCTGCAGGTGTTTCGTATAATAAATTTTTAGCAAAAATCGCATCAGACTTTGATAAACCTGATGGTCTGGTGGTTATCACTCCCAAAGATGCAGAAAAAGTTTTGGAAAATTTGCCTATCGGTAAATTTCATGGTATCGGAAAAGTAAGTGAACAAAAGATGCAGAAGATTGGAATCCGAAATGGTACTGATCTGAAAAAATGGTCTTTGAAGGATCTTGTAAAACATTTTGGAAAAATGGGAGAATTTTATTATTATGTTGTACAAGGAATAGATAACAGGCAAGTTCAACCCAACTGGATAAGAAAATCTCTGGGTCATGAACGAACATTTTCCGAAGATATAAGTGACTTAAAAAGATTAACTGAATTTCTGAAAATAAGTTCATCGAAAATCTCTGAAAGGATGATAAAAGAAAAATTCAAATCCAGAACTTTAACATTAAAAATAAAATATGATAATTTTGATTTGATCACTAAAAGTAAAACTTTTTCTATTTCATTTGATAAAGAGAATGAAATTTTCAGTATTGCGTGTGAACTTTTACACCAATCTGTAAACGGGAAAAACAAAATTCGCCTTTTAGGTCTCAGTGTTTCCAACCTTATCTGGGAAAATGATAAAAACGACAATCAATTGCTTCTCCCATTTTATCCGTAAGATTGATTTCGTAAAGCGACCAGCTGGTCGCTATCATTTTCGACCTGGCAGGTCGAGTTACAAAACAGATATTCGCTAAAATCTGAATTTCAATTATGACTTACGATAATTCTGTCTAAACCGCTAAAAATCACTATATCTAATTAATCCAGTTTAGGATTGACACAAATATTCAAATCTTCAAAAAAAGCATTTCAATAAATATCCTTTTTGTCAAAGGATGAGGAACAGAAATTGCATTAGTCTTCTAAGAATATATAGTTCATTACAAGATAAAAAATTAATAAAAGGAGAGAATTAATGAAAAAAGCAAAGATCATTTTTGTAAT
>CAYWPW010000362.1:0-2006 GCA_964460095.1 uncultured Candidatus Cloacimonadota bacterium | reverse complement strand
GGTCATCTTTTTGACTTGTGAATAACTGTCGGATTCTAAACGATAGAAATACTGACCTGAACTAAATGAAGATGCATCCCAAAAATAGTTGTATTCTCCAGCTTCAAAAGTTTCAGTCTCAATTATTTGTCCTTTAGCATTGAAAATTGAAAGTTGACCTGTTTCATTTTCTTTCACGAAAAAATAGATAATTGTATCAGGATTGAATGGATTGGGATAGTTGTATAAATAGCAGTTTTCCAGAGTCATCACAATTTGTGGAGAAGAAGTTTGCACATTATACTCTACCAAATCAAGGTTAAAGTCTCCAAAAATATTATTCATTGTGATGTCTCGGATCTCTCCAACATCTTCTGCAAAATAGAAATCGGAAGTTTGGTTAGGATTACCGCCAGAAGGTATTATTATCAATGAAATATGCAGGCAGTTAGTGAAAGTACCTGCAGGAACTGTAATCTCAGGTTCGAACTCTTCAGCCGTGAAATTATATTCACCCCCTATTTCCGGTATGTTAATCTGGTACGTATTACCGGGTGTTAACAACTCATTGCTGAACCAGAGCAAGGGAGGATTGAAAATCGTTGTACTATCTGTTATGTTTGGTTCATGTCCAAATGCGCCCAAGTCTATTCCATCCTCTGTTTCTCGAAGCCAAGTCCACCAACTGGCGATAAACAATCCATCGTCTGTCTCAAATGAATTAAATCTGCGCATGTAATCTAAATCATCAATCTGATCTATTCCTTCGATTTCCATAGTAAAATTTACTGGATTATTTCCACCCTGAAAGATATCGGAGTGCTGGATCCAATAATTTCCAACTTCTAACGGAATATAATCTGATATACTCTGTGCCGATATAATCATCGGAAACAATAAAATAAAAAAACACATCTTTTTCATAATTTCCTCCTTTTTTTTGAATTATGAAAGTTTTTTTTTCACTAGTTCAATCATCCGGCAACTGCTGGATGGCTTGACTTATGTTTCCTAATCCACTGAGTTAATTCAACTTAACTCATCCGGCAACTGCCGGATAAGTCAAGTCTCAATTTTGTCGGAAATTATCGGGCTGCACAAAAATAATTGCACAGCCCATAAAATTCAACTATTTGATTAATGTCATCTTTTTGATTTGTGAATAGCTGTCGGATTCCAAACGATAGAAATACTGACCTGAGCTAAATGATGATGCATCCCAAAAATAGTTGTGAATTCCTGCTTCAAAAGTTTTTGTCTCAATTGTTTGTCCCTTAGTATTGAAAATGGAAAGTTGAGCTGTTTCATTTTCCTTCACGGAAAAATAGATAATTGTATCAGGATTGAATGGATTGGGATAGTTGTTTTTAAGAATAGTGAGTTGCGGCAATTCAGGAGTTGTCCCTTCTCCCGGGATTACCAGGCTTACCGAACCGTGAATAAAAGTTTCCCCGGAATAATCCACGCTTTCCAAAATATACCAATATTCATTTCCAGCAATCGTTTCATATTCATCTTCAAAAATGTAATCTGTGGGCAGTGATGTGGTTCCAGCTCCTGCAATGAATTCAGTATTTATTTTGATGGCAGAACCATTTATGAAAGCATCAGCACTTTCACCACGATAAACATTCCAACCTGCATTATTATCTTCAGATTGGGTAGTCCAGCACAAAATTGGTAAACTTCCGATGAATTGAGCTGTGAATGATGATAAGATTACAGGAAGAGTTCCATCGTCCCAAATATCTGAAAAAGCACGGGGAATAATCTGAAAGCCGCTATCATAAGGAGAACTGCTGTCATATTGGGACATAATACCAACAACATCTTTGGGCCAAGTTGGTTCCGGATTTTCATCGAGATCCGTATCTTTATCTACACGAAAAGTAATTTCGCTTGTTCCACCATCGTCAGTCATAATTAAATTTGCATCGCTTCCAGAAGATGGCCATGTTCCTGATACTTTGCTTAAATGTTGTATTCCAATGAGCATTCCTTCATAGGTTTCAGGGTCAGCTAAAAGT
>CAYWPW010000361.1:0-2023 GCA_964460095.1 uncultured Candidatus Cloacimonadota bacterium | reverse complement strand
CTGAACTTTGTTCTTTCCAAAACTGAAAGAAAATAGCTGAGTTATGAATATAAAATACAAAATTAAAATTAATAATTTCTTCATCAATCTTCCTTTATATATAGCTAATCTCTCGTTCCTAAGTTGTACATGGGAATGAGAGAAAAACTAAAAAACTTTAACCTTAAAATATTTACCCGGATTCTTTTTGATATCGATCAGGAGAGAATCCAATGATACAGCAGACTTCAACAACTTTTCATAAAGCTCTTTTTCTGTGATTATCTTATTGAAGCTGCTATCTTCTTCTACCAGTTTCGTTGATAAATCCCTGAAATTTTTAACTATAATATCCATTTCTGAAAGTGTAGAATTGAAATCGTTTAATACTTCATTTGTAAGATTTAATGATGAATTTATACTCTCCTCATTTTGGGAAATTATGGTTTCTAATTTATTGGAAATTGAAGATGCATTTGTAATCAAATTCTCAATATTTTCAGAATTTTTATCATAGCTTTTATTCAATTTATTTATGAAACTCTGCGAAGAATCAGCAAAAGAAAACAAACCTTTGATAAACTCTTTATCTTCAGAGATGCTGTTCAGCAATTCTTGAACATCACGAACCAAAACTCCCAATTGAGAAACGAAACCTGAAATTCCCTGATTTCGGAAACCATGATGAACAAGCGACAAATCGAGCATCTCATTATCCTGACCTGGTATAATCTCAACCTGAACATCTCCCATAATATCAGTTTCGATTATATAAAATTCCGTATCCTTTTTTAGAGAAAAATCCAATTCTGCTTGCAGGTTTAGAGTAACACCATCACTTGCAATCGAAATATCTTTTACACGTCCTTTTTTCACACCCAAAATAGATACAGCACTTCCTGATTCAATATTTCCTGCATTTCCGAATTTCACTTTTATTTCTGTATATTTCCTGTTTTCCATCACTTCCATAAACCAGAAATAACCCAACACAAGAATTATAATTGCTATCAAAGTAAAAAGTCCGACTTTAAACTCCACACTTTTTTTATCCTGATAGAATTTCATCATTTCTCCCTTGAAATCTGTTTAATATTTGCCCGCGAAAAACACGAAAAAACGCGAAATGATTTTTTTGAAAATCATTCTTTTTAATCCACATAACTTGAGTTAAGCTCAGCTTCAATAGAGTTTCAAAGGTTGGACTTGACTCGTGATGAAGGGCGAGTCGAGAACAACCTGTCTGAAATAGTCGCAATCCTCAGCTCACATTCCCTTCGGTCATTGCGAGTCAAGTCTTGCTTAATAGGAATCACTCTTAAGAAACCCTCACAAAATTCTGAACACGAATATCATCAGCATTCTTAAATTCTTTATAAGACCCGTCAAAAATAATCTTTTTCTCGTGGATCATAGCAACTCTACCTGCGATTTTCCGAATGCAATCGAGATCGTGAGTAACAATGATGGAGGTTAAATTGTAAGCTTTTCGCATCTTTAATATGAGTTTAATTATTTCATCCGCAATGATAGGATCTAAACCGGTTGTAGGTTCATCATAGATTATGTATTCCGGTTTCAGAATAATTGCTCGAGCCAGAGCAACTCTTTTCTTCATTCCTCCGCTCAGTTCTGCAGGCATTTTATCCAGAACATCCTCAAGTCCCATTAACCTGAGATTTTCAGTGACTTTATTAAAAATCTTCTCTTCAGATAAATCCGTGTGCTCATATAATGGCAAAGCCACATTCTGAAAAACAGATAAAGAATCCAGAAGTGCAGAGCCTTGAAACAGCATTGCCAACCTCTTTCGCATTTCCTTCATTTCTTTTCTTCTTAACGAAAAAATATCGATGCCATCTACATATACTTTGCCGGAAAAAGGATAAAAAAGTCTTTCAATTGTTTTCATTAAAACACTTTTCCCGCAACCGCTGCGACCCACAATAACTGTGATTTCATTTTGAGGGATAACCAGGTTAATATCTTCTAAAACAGTTTCTCCGTTAAAGCCAACTGTCAGGTTCTTGATTTCTATCATTTA
>CAYWPW010000360.1:0-2024 GCA_964460095.1 uncultured Candidatus Cloacimonadota bacterium | reverse complement strand
AAATAATTCGTGGGGAAAATTCACAGTTAGAGGTTCAGAAGACGTAGAAAAAAGAATCACGGAAATCGTAAAAGAGGTCGCCTTAATAATTGAATCTCAAATCCATCAAAATAGGTTCACAGCCTTGATTATGCTGGGAGGTTACGGAAGAGGAGAAGGTGGAGTTGTAATTATAGATGGAAAAGAATATCCTCATAATAATTTCGATTTTTTATTGATCACAAAAAAACTTAACAAAAAAAAACAGAATGACTTAAAAAAAAAGATATATCCAAAATTTTTACCATTAAATCGTAGGATTAAAACTCAAATTGATTTGGGATTTGTTAATGCATCCAATCTGAAACATACAGCCAACAGAATTATCTGGTATGATATGAGATTCGGTCATAAAACTATTGTGGGCGATGAAAATTTTGTGCCTTCCTTAAAACGCTTTCGTTTGCAGACAATTCCAAAATGGGATGCACGAAATTTATTGGTCAATCGCGGCACCTTGATGATAATCAATGAACTTTTATTAAAAAAGAAAAACCCGGATAATGATGTTCGCAAGCTGATAATAAAGCACATCAACAAAGCTATTATCGGATATGGTGATGCTTTGCTTTTCTTCCTAGATGATTATAATTGGAGTTATGTAGAAAAACAGAAGCGAATGCAAAACAGAAACGATGTGTCTGAAGATTTTAAGAAGATCTATGATGAAGCAATGGAATTTCGCTTTCAACCAAAATACGAGAATTATATAAATTGCGATTATATAAGATGGATGGAAGAATTGAAATCACATTTCGAATACATCCACAAATACTGCGAAGCTCGACATCTTGGAAAACCGGAAATCGATTGGAATGAATATCCCGAAATTGCTTTTAAACGAGCTTTCTTTGAACTTCCTTCCTCCTTTCGAGAATTTTTAAAGAAATTTATTAATATTTTTGAGAACATAAAATATGCAGGAAAAGGCTCAATATTTTGTAAACTTGGTTTCAGAATTTCCGGTTCATCCGGTGTTTTACCGATTTTGTTTCCTTTGGTTGCTTACAATCTTAGGAATGAGAATTATCTGCAAATAACTAGGAATTTCTTAAATTCTCCCTCAGATAAAATTGAGGATTTAAGACGGACTTATATTAGTATTTGGATGCAATTTTTGGATAACTCTTTACAAGCTTTACTTCATAAACATAAAATTTATTTGGATTTGAGCAGGTAAGATGATTTGTTTAACAGGTGATATTCATCATTCAGGTTTGAAAACTGAAAATCAGAAACATTGCCGGATAACTGAAATTCAGGTTGCTCAGAAATATTTGAAATTACTCGAAGAAGCTAATGTTAAGGTTACTTTTTTCATATCAGGAAAATGTTTCAAGGATGAGTGGCAAGACTTGAGACCAATCTGTGAAAGCCCTTTAGTGGAAACAGCAGGACATACTTACAATTGCTTGGAACCGGAAATTCTTCATAGGATTTGGAAGAAACTTGTCAGAAGTTACAATGGTCCTGCCTGGTTTCAGAAAAGAGATGTTCAAAAAACTATGAAAATCATTGAAAAGAAATCCGGTAGAAAAATCCGTTGCTGGCGTAATCATATGTTCATGCATGGTCCATTTACCGAAAAGGTTTTATCTGAATGTAATATTAAAGTCTGTTCTGATGGAGTAAAAAAAGATTCAAACGGTCTTGTTTGGCATCCTCGAGGAATCTACAATTTTCCCTTGAATATTATTCCGGATCATGAACATCTTTATCATGCAGAAAGAACTCCACAGTGGGTAGAATCCTGGTTGAAACGTTACAAATGGTCGGATGATTTCGGTTCCCAATCTTATTATGTGGAAAAATGGGCAGAAATTGTATTGGAAGGTCTCAAAGAACATGAAGCTAATGGAATTATCTCTAATATGATAATTCATCCGATTACTCTTTATCTTTGTGATAAATTTGAAACTTTCAGAAAAATTCTGGATTATATCTCTTCGTGCGAAACAGTTCATATGAGTGATATCTACAAAGCT
>CAYWPW010000359.1:0-2034 GCA_964460095.1 uncultured Candidatus Cloacimonadota bacterium | reverse complement strand
CGTAAACGCATAGGTTATTGATGTGCGGCAAGTTACAGACTTATGTTTAATGAGCAACTTTTCAAAGAGAGGGATGACTGCAAATTTCATTTCTTCTTAAGGAAATGATTGGATTAAGATAAAGATTATCTAAATTACACATTTCTACAGTTTCCCATTTTACATTTCTAATTTTACATTTTAAATTTCTATATCTCAGGTCGCATCTGAGGAAATAAAATCACCTCTTTTATGGATGTATTATTTGTAAATAACATCACCAATCTATCGATACCAACGCCTAATCCTCCGGTGGGAGGCATGCCATATTCCAATGCTTCCAGAAAATCTTCATCAACCACATTTGCTTCCAGGTCACCAAGTTCCCTCAGTTTTGCCTGTGCTTCCAACCTATTCCTCTGGTCGATGGGATCGTTTAATTCTGTGAAAGCATTGGCAAACTCATTGCCTGCAATAAAAAGCTCAAAACGTTCAACCAAATTAGGATTTCCCGGTTTGGATTTTGCCAGCGGAGAAACCTCTTTGGGATAATCAATCACAAATGTTGGTTGAAATAATTTTGGTTCAACAAAGACCTCAAAAAGTTCTTCAATTAATTTTCCTGCTCCAGCATTAGATTCAATCTCAAGCTCACTCTTTTTACAGAATTTCTTTATCTTCTCATAATCAAAATCAGAAGCATCAAAGCCAGTTTCTTCTAAAATCAAATCTATCATTGAGGCGCGTTTCCAGGGCTTTGCAAAAGAGATTTCCTGTTCTTTATAAATTATATTTTCAGAACCGGATATCTTCTTAGAAACTTCACAAATCAGCTCTTCAGTGAGATCCATCATATCAAAATAATCCGCATAAGCCTGGTAAAGTTCCATCATAGTAAATTCGGGATTATGAGTTCTGTCCATTCCTTCATTGCGGAAATCTTTACCCATTTCATACACTTTTTCAATGCCGGAAACGATCAATCTTTTCAGGTACAGTTCCGTGGCAATTCGCAGGTAAAAAGAAGTATCCAGCGTGTTGTGATGAGTTATGAACGGACGTGCATTTGCACCGCCATAAAGAGTTTGCAGGATTGGAGTGTCGACTTCAAGGAATCCTTTTTTATCGAGATAATTTCGTACTTCATTAATAATTTTTGCCCTGATTTCAAACGTCTCTTTTATTTCAGGATTAAGCAGCAAGTCCAGATATCTTTTACGGTATCTAAGCTCAATATCAGAAAACTCGTCCCAACGTTTTTTTTGACCATCAATTATTTTTTCTTTCACAGTTGGAATGGGACGCAGGTTTTTGCTAAGAATCGTGATTTTATGTGCCTTTACAGAATATTCACCTTTTTGAGTCACAAAACATTCACCTTCGATCTGAACAAAATCACCTAAATCCAAAAGCTTGAAAATCTCGTAATTTTCCTCGCCCACAACATCCTTTTTTACAAATATCTGAATCCTTCCTGAATCGTCTGAAACATTGCCAAAACCAATTCTGCCCTGTCTTCGCATTGCATCCAGCCGACCACATATTGTAACTTTTTGTTTATTCTCAACATACTCATCCTGACTTTTCCGAAGAACATTAATTTTATGAGTTCGCTTACTTCTGTTTGGGAAAGGATTAATTCCTTTGTTTATGATTTTCTGTAATTTCTGCTTTTTCAATCCAATAATCTGGCTTTCTGACTGCATAAAATACCCCTAAAAATTTTTAGTAATTCTTTTTATTTTGAATATAATTATGTCAAATGATAATGGAAAAAATGATGAAATTTATTGTAACACGGTCACTTCACAACATTCCGAATTCTCTTACATCTTACGGCTCCCTGAAAAGGCTTCTTTCACAAATTTTTTCTTGTTAGCACTTTCAGGATTTGTTATATTTTTTTTCTTTTCAGCCCTGAAAGAGTCAATTGTAAGATGCTGATGAAAGAGACTTTTTCAGGGTCACAATTACATCTGAAAAATTGCGAGAAGGCTTCGGAATGTAATATGACCTTTCCGAAGCTTTTACCAGAGAAATTCTCTCAACTGAGAT
>CAYWPW010000358.1:0-2070 GCA_964460095.1 uncultured Candidatus Cloacimonadota bacterium | reverse complement strand
TCAAATTCGGATTGATAGCGGCAAACGCCATTTCGACAGATTTTACCACCTTTCTCTTTACCTCCGAAAATTCTCAAGTCTGTGTTTTCAAAAATATTAACAGCGAATTCTCCACCAATCCAGAATTCTTCATCATCTCCATCATCAGATTCACCGACCTGGTTTTCTACTGTTAATGAAAACGAGTATTTATCATAGGAAACATCCGTTTGAATTTTTGGTTCATAGTGAGATTTTGTTGAAATTCCCTGTTCTTTTTCAATGTATTGATATTCAGTTTTAATTATGATGGGAAAATTTCCCAATGAGAAATCGAAGTTCATAGCAGGAGTAAGTTCTTTTTTCCAGTTTTTGATATTTTCATTCATTTGTTCAAGATGATGATAATTCAGAGTTAAAATAAGGTTTTCAAATTCATGCTGAAATTCGGAATAGAAATCTGCTTGTTTTACTTTAGAATCGCTGGACCATCCTTCTGCATAATTAATCATAAATTCATTTTTATAATCTGGCAAGAAACTAATTTCTCCCATAAAACCTTGTTCATCAAAACCGGGTTGCCAGCTATCATCGAGCGGTTCATTGCTATGGTTTGCAAAAGGTAGATCCGAGATTTTAGAATCGAAATATTCATAGTTTTTATATTCACCGATTAGAGTGAATTTATCGAGATAGGTTGTTATGTTCGAATAAAAAGCTGAACCTTTTAAATCATTATCATCTTTGCTGGAAGCATATTCGGCAGAGACTTCAAATATGTCTGTTTCAAAATCGATTCGTTCGGAAAAAATATTTCTCTGATTAAATTTATCATTTTCCGGATCTATCAGCTCTTGATGCATTGTGTAATTTGCTCCGAATTCTAAAGATTCAAAGATATTGAAATCAAAATCAACAGCTCCTACATTATCATTTTCATCCTCGAAATTATCGTTTTTCATCGTACCATAAAAAGCCTGCATCTGCCACTTATCAAAAAAAGTCTGCCCATAAAATCCGGTAAGGCGCGAATCCTCATCAAAATCCTCATCATAAAAAGCGTGCAGAACCATACCGGAACCGATTACTGCATCATAAGTTCCCAGTTTCGCAAATATCTCATCAGTTTCAAACTGCAGGAAATATTCATCAAAATAGTATTCATTCTTTTCGGAATTTTTGAGAATGTCATCAATATCATCTTCATTCACAACATTATCAATATCCAGAAATCTATCATGTCTGGGATAGAAAACATCGTATTTAAAGCCAGCCAGGAAATTTTTATATTGCATCTGAAACTGTAATTTGTTGGAAAGATAATTTCGATATTCAATTCTTCGATCGCGATAAATGTATTCAATTTCATTCACCCCGGAAATGGAAATTTCATTTTTGGCAAATAATGAGAAAATGGAAAAACAAAAAATAAAGATTATAATAATTTTTTTCATCAGATTCACCTATGAATCATTTTCCGGATTCTGGATATTTTCTTCATCAATTTCTTCAGTATTGGTTTCAATGGAATCAATCCATTTTATAATTTCAGCTTCGATTTCCTCTTCGTGTCCACGCTGATAACCAGTATGATCATACAGAATTGTGCTGTCCGGAGCAATAATAATTGTGCGTGGAATGTTTGTGATATTAAAAAGTTTCTGAACATTTTTTTTCGTATCAAAGAGATTCTTAACATTAAATTTCTTAGATTTAATATAAGCTTTTGCCTTATCCTTGTTGCGAGGTTTATCACAACTGATCGTTATTACTGTTATATGCTCTTGGTATTTATCCTGAATTTTACTCAGTGCGGGAAGTTCTTTTTTACAGGGTTCGCACCAGGTTGCCCAGAAATCAAGGATAACAGGTCCTTTTTCCAAGAAGTCAGATAATTTCACCTGTTTCCCTTTCATATTTTCCAGTTTGAAATCTGGAGCTTTTTCCAATGCAGATAATTGAACTAAAATTAATACCAGGATTATGATTGAAATTAGATTTCGTAATGTCATTTATTTTTCTCCTTATTGAGTAATCGCTTTTTCTGTTACATTATAAACTTTACAAGTACTCGAATTATACGGATCTGCC
>CAYWPW010000357.1:0-2071 GCA_964460095.1 uncultured Candidatus Cloacimonadota bacterium | reverse complement strand
CGGTTCCAGGCAAACTCCGGATTACCCTTTAAGATAATCATCAAATCTGCAGATGCCATTTCATCACAAACCTTCTTAAAGCTCGTTGTAAGAGAATCCAGTTCATTTCTCGCCAGATATCCGTCCTTCAAAAATTGATAGCAGAAAACCAGTAAATCTTCCGGAATCGAACGATCCATCACACAACTACAATTTGAGTTTTTTCCCTCATTATGAAGTTTAGCTCTCATTTCAAGAAAATGCAACTGAAGTTCATAACAATACGCTGCTTTATTTGCCAGGAATTTTTCTAAAAGAGGATTTTCTTCGGGATTTTCGTAAAGAGCTTTAATATTCAAGCTTCGTTCCATGATCGCTGCGAGTGTGGATTTACCCAGACCAACATTTCCGGCAACTGTGATCAATTTAGGATTTTCTTTTAAAAACGTTTCTAATTTTCTTTCAGCATCGATTGCTTTTAAAGTTGCAGCAGTTTCCGGTAAAGTTACCCATTCACTGATTCCCGGAGTTGCTACCCTGATATCCAGCTCTTTTATTTTATCAGCAATCCTAGTTACTACACCGCACAAAAACTCTTTGATAGGAGTATCGATATTAGCATCAATTGTCAAAACAGGACAATTCACATGCCGGGAAATAAATTTTTCATAAAGTTCATTAAGAAGTGAAAGATAGCTGGCAGAGATTGCGGTTTCGCTTTTTCTTCCCCGCTCTTTTATTCTCTGTAAGAGGATTGGAACTTCAGCTTTCAAATAAATAATTAAATCCGGTTCAGGGATTTTTTCTGTCATCAGGTTGTAGGTGCGCTGATAAGCCAAAAATTCTTCTTCGCTCATATTTCCCAGAATTTTCTGAGCCAGACCGAAAATAAAATAATCTTCGGGAAGAGTTCTGTCTTCTAAGATCACTCCCTTGCAGCCTTCTATTTTCAGTTGCCTATCCAACCGGCCATTAAAGAATTCTATTTGAGCCATAAAGGCATTTTCAACAGGGTTCTTATAGAAAGCATCCAATACTTTAGGGTTGAATTTTTCTTTGAAAGCAAATACTTTTTCATCACCTGTTCTATTTGGAATTGTGCTTAGTAATATTTCATGCAAAGGAGATGTACTTGCTGCATCTACCAGGGTGGATTTACCAACACCAATATTACCGACAATTCCAATTCTTAGATGCTCCATTTCAAATCCTATTTATGTGTTTTTCTGCAAAGTATCATTTTTCATTTTCTAACTCACCCTCGGTCCCTCTCTTTATCACAAGAGAGGGATGACTTCTTGCTATTTTTTTTCTTCCAATCTTTCTTATATTCCTTCTCTTTTTTTTAAGAGAAGGACAGCAGGATGAGTTTACGGACAGACACTATTTATGTAACTCGATTAGCGACCAAGCTGGTCTCTTTTCTATTATTCAAAAAGTTCGTATTCTTCCATTTTTGAATAATACTTTTCAAGCTGTAAATATGAAAGAGGAATAGTCACAAGTAAACCCAGACCTACAATAGCTGCTCCTAATACATTTACCAATACAATTCTAATTGCCAGGAAAAACTGTTGCCAGCGTGTTTCTTTCCCAGCTTTATAGCTTACAATAATTGCCTTTATCGGATTCAAAGATTTGCGGACCATCAAAACAGGAGCAGGAACAACGATAGCAATCCAATACAAAACCATTACCAATCTTACGATATGTAAAACAGGATCAATGGCAATATTCAGAAGATAGCCAGTGCAAATAATCTTCATCAGAAAAAAATACAGAATGTTTATCAAGGTAAACAGAAAAAATTTTGGATAGTGTTTTAAATTTAAAAAAAACAGTTTAATAGTAAAATAATTTGAATAGTTTTCTTTTTTGAAAGAAAGAGGAATTAATACCAGTGGAACTGTTATCAGCAAAAACAAATTTATGAAAAGATAATTATTATCAAAGAAATTTCCACTACCAAAATAAACTGATAATCCAACCAATAGAAAAGCGGTTAAGATGATGAAAATCGCAAAAGGATAAAACTTCGATTTCCTGTCTTTGAACTCTATCCAGGTTTCTTTCCAATTTGCTTTGGATGAAA
>CAYWPW010000356.1:0-2072 GCA_964460095.1 uncultured Candidatus Cloacimonadota bacterium | reverse complement strand
CTTTATCATGTTTCTTCACTTTATATTTTTCCATCTTTGTTCGAAGGTTTTGGTATACCTTTAGCTGAAGCAATGGCTTGCGGAGTTCCGGTTATCTGCTCGAATTCATCATCATTGCCCGAAGTAGGAGGAGATGCTGTACTCACATTCAATCCTGAGGATGTAGATGATATTCATGACTGCATTTTAAAAGTGATTTCAGATAATAAACTCAGAAAAGAAATGATAAAAAAGGGCTTGGAAAGAGTGCAGGAATTTGATTGGGCAAAACATGCCAGAAAGATTGTAAGCAAATTTGAGGAATACAAAAAGACACACATCCGTTCTGTATGAATACTCACAAATTCACTCTCAACCAATTACTTTTGTTAATTCTTGGCTTTTTATTACTAATTGGTCGTTCGATTTGGGAATACTTGCTTCCAATAAGACCCACTGATTATAAAGGTATAATATATTTTCGTGATATTCTGATCCTTTTACCCGCGACTATTCTGATTGGATCTGTATTAATCCGAACTCAATGTCACAAATCTTTATCCCGTCTCTTTGATTTTGTAATCAGTAAAATAAGAAGTATGAAGAATAAGCCAATTGGAATAACAACTTTTCTTTTTTTTATAATTTTTATCGAATGTATTCTTATTAGTGTTCTTATTTTTAAAACACGGGCTCAGATATGGGATGAAGCTAATTATCTTTTTCAAGCAAAGTTGTTTGCTTCAGGCAAATTGTGGGCGAATCCTCCGATTGTATCTGGAGATTTTTTCAACTTAAAATTCATTGTGCTAACGGGTGAAAAATGGTTTGGTTCATTTTTCCCAGGACAAAGCCTGATTCTAACTCCTGGAGTGCTCTTAGGGATAAGTTATGCTATAAATCCTATCTTGACAGCCATATTGCTCGTGGTTACGGTATGGGCAGGTTCAAAACTTTTCAGTAAATCTGTCGGTCTTATTTCAGGTGCTTTCATGATTTTGTCACCCTTTGTTCTTTTTCAAGGAGCGAGCTATTTTTCTCATATCTTAACAGCGATTTTTTTTACAATTACTGTAGTCTGGATATTGAATTGTAATTTAACAGATAGGTGGAAACCTTTTGGGATTGGGATATGTTGGGGTATTGTGCTGATCTGCCGTCCCTATTCAGCTCTGATTTTAGGATTGTTTACATTTTTCTATTGGATTTTAAGGGCAAAACATAACTACCTGAAAGTTAAAAAAAGTTTTGGTTTTTTATCATTAGTGGTAATAGGAATTTTACCGTTCATAACATTATTTTTAGGCTATAATTTCTGCTTAACCGGAAATCCATTTGTTACTCCACATCAAATTGCTTTACCAAACGAAACAATCGGTTTGGGTGTTCATACTATAAAAAATACCTTGATCAATCTGACCGGTCTTTCAGTAGATTTGCTTGGTATCCCGTTACTTTCATTGCTCCCTTTTGCTGTTTACCTATTTTCACGTGAAAATAGGTCAAAAGCAATATGTTTTTTGACAGTATTTTACATAATTGGATATGGATTATATAGAAATCATGGATTAAGCTACGGTCCTCGTTTTTATTTTGA
Organism: uncultured Candidatus Cloacimonadota bacterium; assembly: GCA_964460095.1. Taxonomy (GTDB): domain Bacteria; phylum Cloacimonadota; class Cloacimonadia; order Cloacimonadales; family TCS61; genus JABMPU01. The sequence goes on along the minus strand of CAYWPW010000356.1, from coordinate 496 downwards.
ACTTTTTCCTTTGATGCTGGCTGCTTCAGGAAGAGGTTTGATGATTTTACCAAACTATTTATTTCCAAAAAATAAAAATATAAAAGTTTTGATAAAAAAAAATGTGCTTATTTTTTGGATAATAACTTTGCTGATTTCGATGTTAGGTGTTCTTCCATCAAGATTTTCACTTTTTCATAAAAGAGGAGTTCTATATGACATTGAAAATCTTGTTACTCAATCTGTAAAAAAACCGGCTCTTGTTTTGATAAGTAATCCCGATGAGAAGCGCATTTATCCGTATATGGCTGGATTCCAGCTTAACAATGTGAATCTGGATGGTTCGATTATTTATGCACGCAGCTTGCTAGGTCGGAATAAAGAATTACTTGCAGCATTTCCTCATTATAATTATTACTTATTAGATGTTAAGAAAAGACTTATTATTCCATATTCACCAGATAATGAGCAGTAATCTCTCCATCTTGCTTGAACAATCACAATACAGAATGGGTCT
>CAYWPW010000355.1:0-2084 GCA_964460095.1 uncultured Candidatus Cloacimonadota bacterium | reverse complement strand
GAAGAGGATTTTTTATAAAAGCGAAAAAGGCACGATAAATAATTGCTGTGCCATCAATAAGAAAAAGTTTTTTTGGCATATAATTATCTCCAGATATCTTTTTTGATTATTGGTAAAAATGTGTCTATTTTTTTTTGATTTAATAAGTTTATTACAATATCTTTGCAGATTCAATCATGTTGATTGAACCGAAATGTTTGATTCAAACTGCAAGTCTGAACTAGTGTGAGAATATAAGTTTAAAATAATTAGTTTATTAAATCTGTAACTCCGAATTCACTTTTTCCTTTGACACCAAAACATCACTTGAAAGTTTTACTTAATCGTTCATAAAATTAAAAAAATATATACTTGGAGAAAATATGAAATTGAAAAGAGAATTCATAGAAAAACTACCGAAAACTGATTTACATGTTCATCTGGATGGGTCTTTGAGATTGTCCACGATTTTTGATTTGGCAAAAGACCAAAATGTAAAACTTCCATCAAATGATCCGCAAGAGCTTAAGAAAATAGTATCTTGCGGTAAAGATTGCCAAAGCCTGGATGAATACTTGAAAGCTTTTAAAATAACGCTCAGTGTATTACAGACAAAGCAGTCTCTGAAGCGTGCTGCTTATGAATTGGCAGAGGATGCAGCAAAAGAAAATATACGCTATATGGAAGTGCGATATTCTCCTATTCTGCATACTCAAAAAGGTTTGAAATTAACTGCGATTATTGATGCTGTGCTGGATGGATTATTTTCAGCGGAAAAGGATTTTAATATAAAAACAGGTGTAATCATTTGTGGAATTCGCAATATGGATCCTGAAACATCCTTAAAACTGGCAGAATTGACAGTTGCTTATAAAAATAAAGGTGTGATCGGATTTGATCTGGCAGGTTCAGAGTACAATTATCCGGCAAAAGAGCATAAAGAAGCGTTTTATCTGGCAATCAATAATAATATTAATATTACCATTCATGCTGGAGAAGCTTACGGTCCCAAAAGTATCCATGAAGCTCTGCACTATTGCAGCACTCACAGGTTGGGTCATGGAACACGTCTTATCGAGGATGGGGACCTTCTGAATTATGTGAATGATCATCGCATTCCTCTTGAAATCTGTATAACGAGTAATCTCCATTCAAAATCTGTTAAAACTCTCAAACATCATCCTTTGAGTTTTTATTATGATTACGGTCTGCGAGTTACACTCAATACTGATAATCGTTTGGTTTCTGATACAACATTGACAGACGAATATATGCTGGCGATCAATAAATTGGGATTGGAATATACTGATGTTAAACACATCATTCTTAATGGTTTCAAAAGTGCTTTCATACCTTACAGGGAACGTGTGGTCATTCTGAATAATGCTTTAGCAGAACTGGAAACTTTAGAGAAATCTGAAATGAAAGGCAAAATCAAGATAGAAGAAAAAATGTAATAATCTAACATGAATAATTTTTTTTGGAGATGAGATGGAAATAATTTATCTAATTTTAGGGATAGTTCTGGGTGGATTGATTATCGGTTTATTTTTGAAATCAAAAAAAGGGATTTCCAAACAGGAAGCAGATAATTTGAATAGAAAAATTATCGAATTATCAGAAGAAAGAAGTAATGCTGAAGCTAAAAAAAGTCTTTTAGAAGAAGACTTAAAAATAAGTAAAGATGAACTTTCAAATGAAAGAGAAAAAATTCTTTCTTTAAATTCTGCTTTTTCTGAGATTAATGCAAAAAATGAGAATCTTCTGGAAAAATTAGAAAACCAGAAAAAAGAAATTGAAGAAATGCAAACTAAATTTTCCGATGCCTTTGAAAATCTGGCAAATAAAATATTTGAGGAAAAAAGCAGCAAATTCACCGAAAAAAATAGAGTAAATCTTGATGAGATTCTCAAACCTCTCAAAGAAAAGATAATGGAGTTCGAAAATAAAGTAGAATTTACTCATAAAGAAAATCTGAAAACTAATATTTCCCTGATAGAACAGATTCGAAACCTGGAAAAACTGAATAAACAAATCAGCGATGATGCTTCCAATCTTACAAAAGCGCTGAAAGGTGATGTGAAAATTCAGGGAAACTGGGGAGA
>CAYWPW010000354.1:0-2112 GCA_964460095.1 uncultured Candidatus Cloacimonadota bacterium | reverse complement strand
CAAATTCAACTTTACAAGACTTGGCACAAGCCGAAGGTCTTGTGTTAAGTCGACAAATTCGAGTCTTGTCAACTTATCCCAAGATTCCTGCGGAACTTGGGACAAGTTTCGGAATACTTTTCATAATCTTTCATAAATTATGATACACTACCTTTTTTTTTCATACTTTTTAAGTCATGTATGATTTCTAATTTATTACAAACATATAAGTTAAAGTAAAAAAATCATCCTGACTACCTCCTGCTCTAAATATGGTAGTTAATTTCTTTTTATTAATTGAATTAGCTAATGCTCCTTGCTAATATCCAATTTCTTATCATATCCACCTCATCCCAGCCTTCTCCTATCGAAGAGAAGGAGATAAAAAAACTTCCTCTCCTCTTAGGAGAGGATTGAGGTGAGGTTACAAACTCTTTATTTTTTATACTTAATAAAAATCTCAGTTGCATTTATATTTGCAAACCGAGTTTTTTTTACTTTTGAAGATAATTTATAAATTTTACTAATTCCATTTGTGTCTTTTTCAATTATTTTTTGCAGATTCCAGTCTTTTTTAAAATCATAAAGTGTAAATTTCATCTCACTATCAGATAAAATCTGTAGATAATAATAATTATCATTTAAAGGAATAAAATCTGATTGTATTAATGCATCAATAAAATTATTTATTCCAATTTCTACCTTTTGAGCAAAATCTTTATCTTTAAAATTATCGAAGATGATTTGCTCACAATCAATTGCGGTTCGTCCGCTTTTATTCCTTTTCAATTTTCCTGCTAAAAAATTTGCTTTTGAGATTTTTGTTCTGAAACAAAGTTGAGTAAAATCATCCTTACTCAGATCATATCCCAGGTTTTGCAAACCTTTTGAAATTTTATGAGGAATAAGCAGACCATCATTTTCAGTTATATTTTTTTCTAAAAATTCCAGAATACCTTCCATTCCCAGTTGCTCTTCATCTTGATTTTCACATTCAAAAATTCCATCTGAATAGAGGAAATAGATTTTGTTATCATCGAGTTTCTTAATATGTTCTTCTTCTTTAGAATAATCATAATCCTCAAGCCAGCCAATTGGAATCGAACCTTTTTCCATTGCTATAAACTCAGCTTTTTTAGCGATCAAATCATATTGTGCCATGGGAGGATGTCCCGCACTAAAACTCTTAATTATATTCTCCTCAAAATCTATCAAGCAAAGCATCATAGTCATGTAATTATTCCGAAAGAGGTTCCTATCTAAGATTTTGTTTAAACGACTGATTATTTTGTGAAGCTCGAGAGTTTCCTTCTCTTTTTCAATAATCATGCTGATAATGGATTTTACGGCTGTCATAATCAAAGCTGCCTGGATTCCATGACCGGAAATATCAGCGATATAAACAATAAATTTAGAATCGGAAATCGGAATTACATCAAATAGATCTCCTCCAATTTTTGTGGAAGGAATATACAAAGATGAAAACAAGATTTTTTCTGTGATAATAAAAGATTTGGGCAGAAGAAAACCCTGAATAACAGATGCAATATCAAGGTCATCCTGCAAACGCTGATATGATTTTTCCAGTTCTTCTTTCGATTTTTTCAGGTCAATATGAGTTTTTACCCTGGCCAGCAATTCCACGCTTTTAAAAGGCTTATTTATGTAATCGACTGCTCCCAATTCAAATCCTCTGGCAATATCTTCAGTTTCTGTTTTTGCGGTTAGAAAAATGACTGGAATGTCTTTTGTTCTTCTGGATTTTTTCAGAATTTCACAGGTTTCATAACCATCCAGTTCGGGCATCATCACATCCAAAAGAATTAAATCCGGTAGAATATCTTCAACTATTTTCAAGGCTTGTTTCCCATTCATAGCTATCGCAATTTCATAACCTTCTACTCTTAAAACGCTCCCCAGAACTTGCAGGTTTTTAGGTATATCATCCACAATGAGAATTAAAGATTTTTTCTTTTTATTCATTTTTTATTTACCACTAAGTTTAAATGTTTAATCAACTCAGAGAACTTATTAAGTGAAATTTGTATTTTACCAATATCAAAGCTTTGGGTTTCTGCCAGAAGTTTATCTGCCCATATAGTAATAAATTCTATTTGATATTCTGCTCCAAGA
>CAYWPW010000353.1:0-2127 GCA_964460095.1 uncultured Candidatus Cloacimonadota bacterium | reverse complement strand
GTCTTAAAAATGTTGTTTTCCCACAACCGTTCCTTCCAAGAAGAGCGATTTTATCTTTATAGCCAATTCGCAGATTTACTTTTTCTGCCAGAACTTTTTCCGGAAAACCGAATGAAAGATTTTCTAAGGTATAAACATCATTACCGCTTCGTTTATTTTTTTGAATTTTCAGGTTAATGGATTTTTCATATTTTGGTTTTTCCGTTATTTCCATTTTATCCAATCTTTTTTCCAGTTCTTTAGCTCGTTTATACATTACTTCACTATCGCGAGCTTTTCCCCAAATGCGATAACGTTTAATCTGCTCCTCGACCTGCTTAATTTTTTTCTGTTGTTTTTTAAATTCCTTTTTCTGCAAAAGTTCTCGTTTGACAGATTCTTTCTGGTAAAATGAATAATTACCCGAATAATGACAAAGAGAGCGATTTTTTATCTCAATAATTTTGGTGATAGTTTTATCCAGAAAAAGTCTATCATGCGAGATAATTACATATGGTTTATCCAACCTGGCAAGGTAGTTTTCCAACCAGTAAATCATTTCAATATCAAGATGATTTGTAGGTTCGTCCAATAGTATTAAATCGAAAGATTGTAGGAGAAATTTGGCAAGTTGAATACGAGTTTTTTCCCCTCCACTGAACTTTGATATCTTCTGATTCCAAACTGATTCCGGAAATTTCAGGTTTGTTAGAACGAGCTTTATTTCAGTTCGGAAATGATATCCTTCAATTTGTTCGAATTGTGCCTGTATTTCAGAGTATTTTTTCATATTTTCTTCTGAATGATGAATTGCAAGCTCTTTTTCAGCAGCTTCCAATTTTAAACTGAGTGTTATAAAATCCGGTCGAGATTCCAAAATACATTCATAAAGAGTTTGGTTTTCATTCAAATCAGGATCTTGTTTTAGATACAAGATTTTTGTATTTTTTGCTAATTGTACGTTTCCCTGATGAGGGATAATTTTTTTTGATATGATATTAAATAAAGTTGTTTTTCCAGACCCGTTTTTCCCAACAAGTCCGATTTTGCTGTTTTTCTCAATAGAGAAGCTGACCTTCATGAAAATATCAATATCACCAAAATTATGTGATAAATTAGAAACTGTGATTAAACTCATCTTTTCCTCATTGTCTAAAAAATGAGAAGTTGCTAATATGTCAAATGTTCAGTTGGAAAAATTTCTTGTCATAGAAAAGACGGTTCTAAAATGTGACACGAGTCGGGATGTGGCGCAGTCCGGTTAGCGCGTTCGTCTGGGGGGCGAAAGGTCGGAGGTTCAAATCCTCTCATCCCGACCAGAATTTTAATAGCCGCGAAGAGCACGAAGGAACACAAAGAATTAATGAATATTAGTGTTCTTAGTGGCTAAATAGTAAAGTCATTATGAAGGATTTTCGATTCATCTTGACCATGTTTTTAATAGCCACAAAAATGCACATAAGAATAAAATGAAAAATATTCTTAGTAATAGCAACAGGGCTTTAAAAGGGATTGTATGATAGATATAGATAATGTTTACAAGTTCTTAAGAAAAGAGTTTGAAAAGTTTCAAACTCCGGTTGTTGATACTATCGAAGCTCAAACAAAAGATCCTTTAAAGATTCTAATTACTACGATTTTGAGTGCCAGGACAAAAGATGAAACAACCTCAAAAGTGGTGAAAACACTTTTTTCTGTAATTGAGAAACCTGAGGATTTTGAAAAATACACTGTTGAAGAGATAGAAGAGTTGATTTATCCGATTGGTTTTTTCAGGAATAAAGCAATTCATTTGAAGAGATTACCAAAGGTTCTAAAGGAAAAGTTTAACAATATTATTCCTGATGAAATTGAGGATTTGATTAAACTTCCCGGAGTCGGACGGAAAACGGCAAATCTGGTTAGAACGATTGCCTTTAAAAAACCTGCTATTTGCGTTGATGTCCATGTTCATCGAATCACAAACAGATTAGGTTATGTTCAGACAAAAACACCATTTGAAACAGAAATGGCTTTACGAAAGAAATTGCCAGAGAAATACTGGCTAATGTTTAATTCTTACCTTGTAGCATTTGGTCAGAATCATTGCACACCCAGAAATCCAAAATGCTCTTCTTGTGTGATTTATGATGAATGTGAAAGGGTGGG
>CAYWPW010000352.1:0-2140 GCA_964460095.1 uncultured Candidatus Cloacimonadota bacterium | reverse complement strand
TGCCCATCCTCATGAAAAACGAGCTTGTTCGCTTCTTCGAAAATATATTTGGACAGATACAACAAATGATAATTTCACCGGATTGGAGATCTGGAACGCCCTTTCGGATTGGGTGAGCAGGATGAATCCCAGATTGAATGGATTATTCTTAGTTTTATTCCCTTCATATTTTATTAAAAAACCTCTTAGAGAGAATTTAAAATATTGGGATTCCTTGAATAATTCCGGCAAGAGAAAAGTGGCAATTGGCAGTGTTGACGCTCATTCAGAAACATTTAAAAAGTGGGGCATAAAGTTTGTTTTTTTAACTCACAATTCGCTTTTTAAAACCGTCAGAACTAATTTGCTAATCAATGAAAAATTAGAAATAAATGAAGAGAATATTTTGAATGCTATCAAAAAAGGGAACAGTTACATTGTTAATTACAAAATGGGAAATCCCTATAATTTTTATGCAGGCATCAAATCTGAAAAGCAAAATGCGATTTTTGGAGAAGAGATAGAATTCACAGATAATTTGAAATTCTATTTCAGGTTACCCAAAAATGCAAAAGTTAAGCTTTTCAGAAATGGCATCAGAAGCGAAAAAATTTATGATGAAAAAGGATTTTTTCCAATCACAAAAAAGGGAAATTATAGACTGGAAATTACACGATTCGGTAGAGGTTGGATTTATACAAATAACATTTATGTTGTTTGAGGGAGTACTAAGATGGACGAGAAAATATTTATATCAGATTTGCATTCATATTTAAACAAAGAAATTATCAGCAATTTTATAGTTACCCAAAAAGAGCTTCGTGAAGGCACAAAAGACGTTTTTGTGAGGATGAAGCTTGCTGATAAAACCGGTTCTGTTTCTGCAAATATCTGGAATAATGCACGCCAGATTGGGCAGAAATTTAATGAAGGTGATATCATCAAAATCAAAGGTGTTGTCATCAGCTACAAATCTCAGATTCAAATTACAGTGAATAAAGTTCGTGTTTTGAGCGAAGAAGAATACGATCTGATGGAATACATTGAAACCACTTCCAAAGATATAACAAAACTTTCTGATAAACTTTTTGAGTATATCGAGAATATTCAGGATGTGTATTTAAAAGAACTGTTATTGAGTATTTTTGAGGATAAAGAATTTTTCACACTTTTTGCCAATTCACCTGCTGCCAAAACCTGGCATCATAATTATTTAGGCGGATTGCTCGAACACACCATATCTGTTACTACAATTTGCGATTTTGTTTCTCATCTTTATCCTGTAAACAAAGACCTTTTGATTACCGGAGCAATACTTCATGATATTGGCAAAGTTTATGAATATCATGTAAAGCCAACAATAGATTTTTCTGTTGAAGGCAGATTGGTCGGTCATATACCTCTGGGTGATAAGATTATTTGTGAGAAAGCAGCCCAGATAAATAATTTTCCAAAAGAACTTTTAATGAAACTCAGGCATCTCATTCTGGCTCATCATGGCGAATATGAAAAAGCTTCTGCCCGGCTTCCTCAAACCCTGGAAGCAATCGTTCTTCATTATTCGGATAATCTCGATGCTCAAACAGTTGGAGTGCAGCAACTTATTCAGGCTGTAAAAAATCCGGATGCTGATTGGACTGAATACGATAGACTGAATAACAGGTATTTTTATATTAAATAATGAAACCAACGTTTCAACTTTTTAATTATTTAGTATTTTGGTTTTTAGCTTTTTTGGTTTTTAGTAATTTTGGAATTTAGTATTTATGTTTCAAACAGCAGTTCTGGCAAGCGGAAGTAAAGGCAATTGTTTTGTTATTCAAACCGAATCTACAAAATTGCTGTTAGATGCCGGACTCAGCGGCAAGAAAATTCTGCAGGCTCTCGAAAAAATTGGTATAGATAAAACCGGATTTAATGCTTTGCTCATCAGCCACGATCATCATGACCATATCAGCGGAGCTGGAATTATCTGCAGAATGCTTAACATCCCGCTTTATATTAATGAATCAGCTTTTCTAATGAAAAGAAAGCATTTAGGTAAACTTCCTTTTAAGGCACGATTTTTTTATAATGAAGATAAATTTGAAATTGGAGATATCCGGATAAATCCTTTCTCTTCATCCCACGATTCTTTAGAAAGTTCAAATTTCATTTTCCG
>CAYWPW010000351.1:0-2161 GCA_964460095.1 uncultured Candidatus Cloacimonadota bacterium | reverse complement strand
GGTGAAATTACAATTTATAAAGTACATTCAGATTTGTTTGAAGGACATAGTTCTAAAAAATTTGTGATATGCTACAAATCTGGTAAATTTGAAGCATTCCCTGAAAAAGATGAAATTCCAGAAGGTTGTTTATCCTTAAATCAAATTGGCGGAACTTTTAAAAAATTCTTTTTATCAACTAAATATCCAAAGAATGTAACTATGATTGGAGAAAATGGAAATTCTGTTAAATCTGATATTGTAGAATTTGAAAAGAGAGGTTCAAAATGAAACAAGGAACATTTACCATAGCCTCGTCTTTTATGGACGAAGGGAATCCGTTGCTTGATAAACTATTCCAGCCGATGGTGGTGTTAGCAAAAAAGCGTCAAGGTGACACGATAATTTACAAAGCTATTTCACCCTTATTTAACGAAAAAGACGCCACCAGCTTTGTAATTTGCTTTGATGGTGAGAAGTTTATAGCATTTGGTGAAAAAGATGTTATTCCCGATGGGTTGTTAAATCTGTCAGAACCCGGAGCAAAAGCAATTTTTCAAACAATTAATAAAGGGAAAACAAACCTTAAAGAGCTTTCTGAATCTATACAAGAAGCAACTGAAAAACCTCACATTATCGATTTTCCTGCTTATCCAAAGAACTACTTTGAACTGCTGAAATTAGCAAAATCAAAGGGATTCAAACCGGAACTGCATAAAGACAAGAAGAAACCAACTTTGATAAAGTTTTTGGATTCCCAGAAAAAGAAAAATGCAGAAACTATCAAATCTCTTGAAATAACAGGAGAAAATTTTGTTTTGGATGCGAGAAGTTTGAAAACTATCAAATCCGATGAACAAATCAAAGTCTATGAAGTCACCGAATCTGATATGGTTAAAAACCAGTCTGGATTCCTGCAGGCTGGGGCTATCATAAATGATTCAATGGAGTTTGATAATACCATCGATGAAATGCTGAAAGCCGGATGGATAAAAGAGGTTGAGGAATAATCAAATGACATACGAACAGCTTTTACAACGTAATATCCGTAAAAATCAGAAATTAGTTGAGTTAATCCTAAAGCAAGCTGCAAAGGATATTGCAAAAAGAATCGCAAAATATCGGCTCAGATTGCCGAATGTTATTGCAGATAACACTTTTTACAAAATGAATCTGAAATTGCAAACTGAAATTGATTCCGTTCTGGGTGTCCTGCATAACAATCTTGAAGATACAATCGAGAATTCAATTCGTGAAAGCTGGGAGCTGGCAAATCTTAACAGAGATAATATAGCAAATGCTTTCACAAAAGGAATTGATTTACCAGGTTATCTTAAAACCTCGATGTATCAATTGAATTTACCAGCTTTAGATTCATTCATTGGACGTGCTATAAATGGAATGAATTTGAGTGATCGGATCTGGAAATTAACTAAAATAAAGAAATATGCTCTGGAAAAATATCTTGCTTCCGGTATTTCCGTTGGAAAAAGTGCAGCGAGAATCTCAATCGATATTCGTGATTTTGAGATTAATCCTCAGAAACTATTCCGGCGGGTGAGAGGTGAAGAAGGTAAATTGAGACTTTCAAAAGCTGCTAAAATGTATCATCCGGGTCAAGGAGCTTATCGTTCAAGCTATAAAAACGCTCTGAGACTTGCCGCAACTGAGACTAATATTGCTTATGGAATGAGCGATTTCCAACGCAGAAAACAGATGCCGTTCGTAACTGGAATAGAGATTCATTTATCTGCAGCACATCCTAGACCGGATCTTTGTGATTCTATGGAAGGTAAATATCCGAAGGGTTTTATGTTCTGGGGTTGGCATCCGTTGTGCATGTGTATAGCAACCGACATAAAGATTTCCAAGCAAGAATTCTTTAATTATCTCGATACTGGAAAGATTAATTCTCAAAGATATGTGAGAACGATCCCGAAGTCAGCAACAAATTATCTCAATAAAAATAAAAAAGTTATTGACGGATGGAAGAACAAACCTTATTTTATAGCTGATAATCTAAATGATAATTTTGAATTAAAAGAAAGTGTTTTGAAGGTTTGAAAATGAATAATTTATTGTATAATTGGTGTTACAATTGGAATAGCCCATTCTTTATTTATTCAATGGTTAACTAAAATATTTGAAGATTAGAGGAGATGAAAAAATGGATATTAAGATT
>CAYWPW010000350.1:0-2162 GCA_964460095.1 uncultured Candidatus Cloacimonadota bacterium | reverse complement strand
ATTCATTTTATCCGGGAAATATGATATTCATAAGCTTCAGAAAAACATTTGATATTGCAAATTTCCACCGCCAAAACCATGAAACCTTATCTCATGACTAACAGAAAAAAGAAGTCTGCTATTTTTGCTGAGATCAGCGAAAATCCCTATAAATAATTTTTGAGTTGAAATATCTTTTTTATAATCATTGTCTGAGTGCCGGTCATCATAATCATTATTAAAATCAGTTCGCAGATAGCCGATTTTGATAGTAAAATATCTAGAATCATAATGAAAATATAATGCTTTAATAAATTCTTTACGAACGAATTCATACTTCTTGAATCCAAAAGCTTTTGCAGTTTGAACAAGATATAAAAACTCCGGTTTGCAGAAAATATTTTCAAATATCTGAAATTTATAATTCAATGTATGATCAATGATCCGATTTTTATAGGAATAATCAAGTTCATTGTCTTGAAATGCTTCTTTGGTATAAAAATTGTAAATATTTAATTTATATTGCAAAATGTCGCTCAACCGAATGTAGTATAATTTAAATAAAGCATAGTTGTTCTTAGATTCGGAGTGTGTTTGTTGTTGCGATTGGTCATGATAATCTGCTGAAAAGCGATTACTATAAAATCCTTCGGAATAAAGACGAAAATTTTTCAAATTATATAATCCAAGCCATTTCAATCCAAAAGAAAGATGATTTATTTTTCCTGAAAGGTTATTTTTTTTATTATAAAGAAAATTTTCCCAGATCAGGGAACTTCTCAGGTAATTATTTTTAACTTTATGATTAAGCATGAAGCCAAATTCAACATCTATATCTTCTTTATCATAATAGGTATTGCAGGTTGAAAAAAGAGAAAAATTTGAACTCAATTGTCTTTCAAAACCCATGTAATTAAATTTAATATCTAAATTTTTGTATTTACTTTCATCTGTAAGATAGTTAAGAATAAATTTCCATTTATCAGCGAATTTATGATTAATTTTCAGATCAATAATATTGTAGAGATTATTAAGAGAAACACTGCCAAAATCCAGATTCAGATTATTAGTAAAGAACTGATTATCCTCGTTTTCGATCTGCCATTCCAATTCTTTTTCGTAATTTGCCCTTTCATGCAAAAAAAGCCTGCTGTTGTCATAATGATTATCAAAATTCCAATCTATGGAATTTTCCTGAGCAGCAAGAATCAGATTAATTAAGATAAAAATCAGAATCAAGCGAAGTCTATTTATACCAATCATACGAGAAGTATTTTTTAAGGTTTTCATTATTTCAAGTAATTTTGTCTTTTTAATAACCTTATTACAAAATAAAATAACATAGTTAACAGAAAAACAATTAACCAGGAAAGACTTATAAAAAATTGGTTTCTGCAAATAAGGTTTTTAAGAAAATGTATTAGAGTAAAGCATGAAACCAATCCGAACAATCCGGGATATTCTTGTTTCAGAACCTTTTTAAATGAGAAAGGCAAATCTGATTTTTTCCATAACTTTGAATTAGGAAAAAATAATGGTGTTTTATCTGCCCATTTTATATAATTTTCTCCAAATTTATCTATTAAAAATTCTTCTTCTGTGAACATTATCCTTTCATAATATATCCAGAACATTAGAATAAAGATAAAAATCAACCAAAAAGACCGGACAAAAAGAATGATTCCCAGCCACATCAGGAAATTACCAAGATAAAGAGGATGACGAACAATCGAATAAATTCCTGTTGTATTCAAAGAATCAGCGGTCTGTTTTTTAGTATTTCTGCCGGAAGTTCTTTTAGGAACATGTCCGATTGTGAAGATTCTTATTCCAAAACCAAGAGAAGAAATAACATAACAAGAAATATTGTAAATGAGTAGTATGTATATTTTTGTTATTTGGAAACTGGTCATTAATCCTAAGATAATAAGAGGAAGCATTAATAATGGCAAAAAGCTTCTATACCTGAAAAGATAAGCACCTTGTTTTTTGAATTCATCCTTTAAAATCATCTTTTACCTTCCTTGAAAGTGTTTATTCTACTTTTTCTTCTGTTCTTCCTTCAACTTCTTCCACCAATCCAATCTTTTCTTGATTTCTTTCTCAAAACCGAATTTGGATGGTTGGTAATACTTTTTCTCACTCATTTTATCCGGGAAATAATTCTGATAAGAATATGCATC
>CAYWPW010000349.1:0-2163 GCA_964460095.1 uncultured Candidatus Cloacimonadota bacterium | reverse complement strand
AAAGACGCAAAGAACGCAAAGGAAAAATTAAGAATAGAAACTCTGAAAGAGTTTAATGTTAATTACCATAAGAGAATCTTATGGTAAGTACTTAAAATGAACACAACAACTCTGGAAGAGTTGAATATACTTGCAAACAGTTTATTTAATGGATTAGTTAAAATAGATATTCTTACAGTAATGAAAAGTTCAATCCTTTCAGGATTGTTATGTTGCCAAAATCTTTTCTGCATAGATTTCATCTATGGTAATTAATATTTAATCCTTTCAGGATAGAAAAGATATTAATTTCGCTAGAAGAGTTTTTTTTCAAACTTGTCTTCGAAAAAATATATTTCTGTCAGTAAAGAAATTAAATTTAAGATTATTGACATATTTCTTGTATCTATTCTGTTTTTAGATTGATTTTAGACTTTAATATTATTCAATCTTTTATCCGTTCATATCCTTGAAAATCCGTGAGCAAAACAGTGTTCTTTTTCTTTGCTTGACACACGAATAAGCAAGAAAATATTTAAATTGATTTTTGAGTTTTCAATTTTCAGGAGAATAAATGAAAAACAAAGTTTTGCTTTTGATTTTGGATGGTTTTGGAATTAATAAATCTGAATATGGAAATGCCATTGCACGGGCAAATACTTGTAATTACGATAAATTCATAGCAATTAATCCGCACACTTTTCTGAAATGTTCTGGATTTTCCGTTGGACTTCCTGAAGGAGTTATGGGCAATTCGGAAGTTGGTCATCTGAATATTGGAGCCGGTAGAATTGTATATCAGCTAAATACTTATATCAATAAAGAAATCCAAGATAGGAGCTTCTTTAACAATCCGGAATTATTGAAAGCTTTAAATCACATAAAAAAAAACAGCAGCAAACTTCATTTATTTGGTCTCCTTTCTGATGGAAATGTTCACAGTCATAATACTCATCTCTGGGCTTTGCTCAAGATGTTCAAAGAGAGGGGAATTTCGCAGGTTTTTCTTCACGCTTTTTTGGATGGGAGGGACACACTTCCCCATTCCGGTATAGATTTCATGAGAGAATTTATTTCAAAAAGTAGAGAAATCGGTATTGGTAAGATTGCCACAATCTCTGGACGATATTATGCAATGGACAGAGATAACCGCTGGGAACGCATTGAAAAAGCGTATAATGCAATTGTTTTTGCCAAGGGTGAAGAATTCACCGATCCGATCGATGCAATCCAAAAAAGTTATGATGATCATATTACAGATGAATTCATCATACCAAAAGTTATTATAGAGAATGGAAAACCGGTTGCATCTGTAGAAGAAAATGATGCTGTGATTTTCTTCAATTTCAGATCAGATAGAGCACGCCAAATCACCAGAGCTTTTATCCAGCCTGAGTTTGACAAATTTCAAAGAAAAGAATTCCATAACCTGAAATATGTTACTTTCAGTGAGTATGATATTCAATTCGATCCGTTTGTTGAAGTCTGCTTCAGGCTTCCGAAACTTACAAATATTTTAGGAGAAGTAATCTCGAAGCAGGGCTTGAAACAATTGCGTTTGGCAGAAACAGAGAAATACGCTCATGTTACTTTCTTTTTTAATGGAGGGAAAGAAGAACCGTTTTCCAATGAAGACAGGATTTTGGTGCCATCTCCCAAAGTTGCCACTTATGATCTTCAACCGGAAATGAGCGCCTACATTGTTAAAGATAAACTGGTTGATGCTTTGAAATCTGAAAAATATGATCTGATTGTAACAAATTTTGCAAATTGCGATATGGTAGGACACACCGGTATTATTGAAGCTGCAATTGCTGCTGTTGAAGCTGTTGATAAGTGTCTTGGCGAAATAATTCCTGCTGCCAAAGAACATAATTATAATATCATTTTAACGGCTGATCATGGAAATGCAGAAAAAATGTTGGATGAAACCGGACAAGCTTTTACAGCTCACAGCACTAATTTTGTTCCATTGGTTCTATCACTCACATCCAATAAAAAACAAAAATTAAAAAATGGGAAATTGGCTGATATTGCACCCACGATTCTTAAAATCATGAAAATAAAGCAACCTGAAGAAATGACTGGAAAATGTTTGATAAAAAATGTTAATTAAAAATTTCTTATTTATACCTAATCTGAGCGATAGCTTTTCTTTTCAAGCAACAATTCCCACAAATATGT
>CAYWPW010000348.1:0-2171 GCA_964460095.1 uncultured Candidatus Cloacimonadota bacterium | reverse complement strand
GAAACAATGTTTATAAAAATTTCTTCTAAAGCAAGTGTCAAGTCAAATTGAATGTTGTCATTAATGTTGTGTTTCCGGAAAAATTTTACAGCTTGTTCCTTCAATTTTTCAACTTCATTAATCTGATTCTTTAGAACTATTGAAATTGAATCTTCTTTGGTTTTTACCTTCTGCTCAAAATATCTGATACAAAGAGCAGTTATATCATCGGATTGCGGAATATTTGCTGAAAATTCTTTAACTTCTTTCACGATTTTTTTTACAATTTGTTTTGGTGATTCTATTTTTATTTGATTCAAGTAATCTGCAAGACGCTTCTCAGAAAATTCATTATCCTTTTTATCCATCGCTTCCGTGATTCCGTCAGTATAAAGAAACAAGCAATCATAACCTTCCAAAATAAAAGAATAGGATTTGTAATTCATTCCTTTTTTAATTCCCAACGGACAACCAGAAATTTTTTCCAATTGAATAATTTTGTTATTTTTACGAAGATATGGTGGATTATGACCGGCATTAGAATAATTAATCTTACCTGTGTGAGTATTTAATATTCCCATAAACAAAGTAACAAACATACACATTTCATTATCACGATAAAGTTCTTTGTTCACCTCATTCAAAATTGTTCCGGGAGAAATTCCATCGCGGAAATTCTTCTTCATTAAAGTGGTAGTAGCTCGAATCAGGCTGATGCTTCTTGCCATAAAAAGCGCTGCTGGAACACCTTTATCAGAAACATCTCCGATAAGAAAACAAAGATTTTCTTCATCGATAAAGAAATAATCATACAAATCTCCGCCAACATCTTTTGCTGGTTCAATAAATGCAAAAATATCGATTTCAGTTCTCGTAGGAAAAGCTGGAAAATCTTTTGGAACCATTTCCATCTGAATATTTCTGGCAATTTGCAATTCACTTTTTATCTTTTCATTCGCTGCTGTAGTAATTTTCAGATTTTTAATATAATCCTGAAGTGTATTTTGCATATAAATATAGGCATCAGCCAGTTTTCCCATTTCATCTTTTGAGCTTTCTGAAAGCTGTTTCAAACCTTCACTTGCTGTTGTAGAGAAATCGCTGGAAGCCAGATTTTTGGCGTGAACTGTTAGTGCATTCAATGGTTTAGTGAATCTCTTAACTAAAATTAAAATTATCAAAATACTGATAAATAAAATGAGCAAAGAAATAGCGATTTGTCTTTTGATAATTTCTTTTGCCGGTAATCTCATTTCATCTTCATAAACCGAAGAGGCAATATACCAATCCAACGGTTCAAAATGTTTAATAAAAGACTCTTTTTTAAACCTGAATTCATTTTCAAAAAGAGGTTTATCCCAGACATAAGAAAAAGGTTCTTCAGGATTTTTAGAAGCAATAATAAGTTCATCAACATGATTTAAACCGGTTACCGGATCCTTTAAATTTGTTACATCTTGATCTGATAAAGAAGGATGAATCAGCATATATTTCTCACCATTAAAGATGTAGAAATATCCTGTTTCACCGATTTTTATTTTTGAGAATGTTTGCTTCAAATCGGAAATTATTTTTAGAAGTTTCGCTCTTTCATCAGCTTCGATATCGTCGATGTAAACCCCTGTGCCAATAATCCAATTCCACTTTTTATACAGAACATTGAAGGAAAGCTTTTCAACAGGTTTTATTTCACCGAGTCGAATATGCCAGAAAGAATTATATCCTTTCTCATTTTGGAGCAGTATTTTTTTAATATTTTGCAGAATGAGCTGTCCGGAAACATCTAAATAATTTGACATATCTTTTCCGCGAATATTTGGGTCAGGATGAGAAATTGCATGAAGTTCTAAATCATAAATATAGAAATAATCATTTTTCCCAAAACGAAATTTTTCTACACTTTTCAATGCTAATCGTTGTGCTTCTGCTTCTTTTAAAATTCCTTTTTCAAACATCTCATAATAAGAATCAAGATGAGATTCAACAATGCCCACAACATTCTGCAACTGCTCTTTGTAACGAACCAAAGCATATTCTTTGTGATAGAGCAAACTCTGATATTCATTTTCCACATTCAGTTTAACAAGATGCAGCATATTTCTGGCTGTATCCCGGGCAGCATTTAGCATTGCTCGTTCTACTTCTCTTTGAGTAAATATTAGAAAGATAAAAGTTGTAATGATCAATATTCC
>CAYWPW010000347.1:0-2192 GCA_964460095.1 uncultured Candidatus Cloacimonadota bacterium | reverse complement strand
TCCATTTCTGTCCACTGAAAAGGAGTGAAAGCTTTTGGAATAAAAGGAGAAATCGTAATATTGATCTGAATTTTTTTCTGAGATAAATTTATTATCTTTTTTACAAGCTGAATTATTCCTTGAATGTCTTCCATCTCTTCAAAAGGCAAACCAATCATAAAATAGAGTTTAATAAGTTTCCAACCATTTTTTACAGCGATTTTCACGCTTCTTAAGATTTCTTCTTCCGAGATATTTTTGTTAATGATATCTCTCAACTTTTGTGTTCCTGCTTCCGGAGCGATTGTAAGTCCTGTTTGTCGCATCCGGATTAAGAGTTTTGTAATCTGCTCATCGATTGTATCTACTCTAAGTGAAGGAAGAGAAATACTTGTATTGGTTTTTGAGAGCTCATCTTGCAGATCGAAAAGTAAAGCTTTAATGCAAGTGTAATCGCTCGTGGAAAGGGAAGTTAAGGCAGCTTCATCCCAACCATACTCAGATATTTCAGCTACTATTTGTTTAATGATTTTTTGAGGAGCTTTTTCTCTAATGGGTCTGTAAAACATGCCGGCATGACAAAACCTGCAACCGCGGGTACAGCCGCGCATAATTTCTGAAACATAACGCTCATGAGCAGGTTGAATCCAGGGAATCAATTGATTCGAATGCGTTTTTTCCAAATTATCAAAATCCATAAATTTGCGAGCTTTGATGGTTGTACCTGACTTCGATTTCTCTCGAAAAGCAGGAATGTAAATTCCCTGAATTTCGCTTAATTTCTGAAGTTTTTCAAACCTGTTTTTAGTTCCATTTTCCTTTAAAGAATTTTTTATTTCTACAATAGCTTCTTCCCCATCTCCAATCAGAAATGCATCAAAAAAATCTGCTAAGGATTCGGGATTTGTACAGCAAGGTCCACCTGCAAAAATTATAGGATCATCATCTTTTCTATCTTGTGAGAAAATTGGAATTTTCCCAAGCTCCAGCATATAAAGAATATTTGTAAAAGTAAGCTCTGTTTGCAAAGTGAAACCAATAACATCAAAATCTTGTAATGGAATTTTGCTTTCAATTCCAAAAAGAGGAAGATTATTCTCTTTTAATTTTTCGGCAAAATCTGGCCACGGAGCATAAATCCTGTCTGCAACGGCGTCGGGCTCATTATTCAAAATGGAATAAAGTATTTTGAGACCAAGATGTGAGAATCCCACTTCATAAACATCCGGGTAAGCGAGACAAAAATTGACGGTATTTGAGAAGGGCTGCTTACAGAAGCTGTTAATTTCCTGATTTATGTATCGTGAAGGTTTGAGCACTGAAGCCAGAAGGTGTTGATATTGTACTTTTTCAAAAGCCATATGACGAGATGAATCTCTTTTTACTCCTGATAATCGAATGGATTTTCTTTATCTTTGAACATAAATTCTTTTAAATAATCTGTTGTATCTCTCAATGCTTGAACATTGATTTTTTCTTCCTGAACTTCTGATAGTTTTGTTATCTCGATTTCTTCCTGTATTTGTTTGGTTTGTTCTTTCTTTTTCTCAATTTGTTCTAATGTTTCAACTTTTGCAGTAACTTTTTTTCTGATGGGTGAACTCAACTTTCCTTGTTTATAGAGATTTATGGTCACAAATGTTAAGATTATCATCAGGATTACCAAAAATATGATAGCAAATAAATTTGCTGAGAATAACATTTTTTTTTTATGTTTGATGGATTTCTTAACAAAAAGTTCTTTTGATGGTTTCTGATCTTTATTAAACAAATTCAGAACATGTTTTTCATCAGCTCCAATCGATCTGGCATAATGAACAATTATAGCTTTTGCATAACCTGTTCCACCTAAATTCTCAAAAATGTCATTCTCAATATCTTCGAGAAAACGTATTTTTATTCGTGTTTTCTCAGAAACTTTTTCCAAGGAAATGCGTTGTTTTGTTCGTATTGATTTTAAATATTGTCCGATATCTTCAGGTATTTCCAGTTGTTCATCTCGTTTTTCATCCATTGTTTATTCCTTTTTTTTATTAGATGAAAATGTTTTATTATTAATCATGATCAAAATTCATAAACTCCAAAGAAGACAAAATCCACTTTTCCTGTTAAGAAAATTTTTTCTCCATTAAATTCAACTTTAAGGATTCCACCAGGAAAAATAACATCAACAGAATTCTCTAAGAGATTCTGATGAATGCCAGCGAAAACAG
>CAYWPW010000346.1:0-2205 GCA_964460095.1 uncultured Candidatus Cloacimonadota bacterium | reverse complement strand
ATTTTCATCAGGCTTTATGGTAAGAATTATGAGCTGGCTTTTGGCGATTTGGAGATGAAATTTGAGAATACTCAATTTATCAATTTTTCTCCGAAATTTGAAGGTTTGAAAGCTGGTTGGTTCGGGAAAAACGTATTTCAGGGAGCAATGGCAATTTCAAAGGGAAAAACCACAACAACCGATTTTAAAGGGTTGGAAGGAAAACAGGGACCTTATTATCTCTCAACTGAATTTGCTGAAGGAGTACAAGTTATTCCCGGTTCGGAAAAAGTATATCTGAATGGAATTAAAATGCAGCGTGGAGATGATTATACGATCGATTATTCCGAGGGCAGCATCACATTTACAAATAAACATTTCATAAATTCAAATTCGCACATTCTGGTAAATTTCCAATATTCCGATGAAAATTATCGGCAAAATATGTATCTTACTTCTTCTAGCATAAATTTGACTGATAAGCTCAAAGGCGAGCATCATTTCATCATTCAGGATGATGATAAAAACAATCCACTTCAAGAAAGTTTCTCTGAATCTGATAAAGAAATTTTGAGGAATGCTGGTGATGGAATCGCCTGGGGAAATGGCATTTTTGAGGTTGAACAAGGTGAAGGCTTATACATCCAAATTACTGAAGAAGATGATATATACTATGAATATGTAGGACCGGATTCGATTGGAAATTATAATCTCTATTTTTCTTATGTGGGAGAGGGTGGTTCATATGAAAAATCTGAGGAGGGGAATTATTATGTCTATTTTGGTGAAAATCTTGGAAGTTATCTTCCTCAAAGAAAATTGAGCTCTCCTGAAAATAAAGCAAACTATGATTTGAGTTTTCAATATTCGGGAAATTTTTTTAAAATCCAAACTGAAGGATTATTAAGTGTTTATGATAAGAACACATTTTCTAAAAAAGATGACGAAGATAACAAAGGTTTGGCTGCACAAATCGGTTTGGATATTTTTCCTGATTATGATTTGATACAACCAGATATCAAAGTTCATTTTAGAAAGCTCTCAAAAGATATTTCGACCTTTGCAGATTTACAGAATCCTTTGGAAAATTATGAACTTTTGGCATTTCCGGATACTCTTGAAAGTGAAGAATTTTCGTCTTCAGTTAAAATGGATATGCTGAATTTCTTTCAACCAAATATCAAATATCAGAGAAAAAATCTGAAAAATTATGCTACTCAAAATTATTTCTCCTTTACTTCAAATCTAAAGCAAAAGTGGATCTTACCAAAAATTTATCACAGGTATTTAACCTGGAACCAGAATTTTGAGAATGAAGCAGTTAGTTTTTTCAGGAACAAAAAATTGAATCAGCACGATATCAAAGGAAATTATGTTATAAAAAAGATAAAATTAGGTTCGGGGTATTTTATCAAAGAGTTGGAAGAAGAAGCACAAGATTTTGTTAAATATGGAGAGAGGATCAGAAAATGGGATTTGCATGTTTCAACTTATAAGACAAAAAATCTAAGTGCTGAAATTTCCTACAAAGAAGAGAATAATGATTCGTTGCGGATATCAAACAATTGGGAATCTGTTCAAACTTCCCAAACAGTTGGATTTAAGACATTTATAAATTCGAAAAATCACAGGGTGAATGTCGATTATTCTCATCGTGAAATTAGCGGTACAGAAGAAAATAAATTTGATATAGCTAAAATTACTTTATCCAATTCTCTTCTGAAAGATGCATTCAGTTTAAATTCGAATTATTCGCTTAAAAATGTTCAGTTTTATCCCAAAATCCGCACCTTCGAATTTGTTGGTGAAAATTCAGGTTTTTATGATGAAGACAGCATTTACACCGAAGGTGGAGGATATGATTGGGTGATCACAGATATTGATTATGAACATCCTGAAATGTCAGTTGAAGTGAATGCCAATTTTATTTTGTTTTTAAATCCGAAAAATATTTCAAATTCATTTCTAAAAAAATTTCAAACAGAAACAAACTGGATGATTTCAGAAAATTCAAAGTCATCTGAGAAATGGAATATTTATCTCTTAAATCCTGATTGTTTGATGGATTCGGAGAGTACGATTTATGGCAGGAATTCCTTTCGTCAAACGATCTGGTTTGATGTTATACATAGAAAATTACTCTCAAAACTTAAATTCCAACAAGATAAAACACTGGATAATCGTTATCAGGAATCCATCACAAACAGGTTGAAAATTATCGAGGGA
>CAYWPW010000345.1:0-2209 GCA_964460095.1 uncultured Candidatus Cloacimonadota bacterium | reverse complement strand
CCCAAGCTTTTATTTTTTCAGGAAAAAGTGGCTGTTCATCCCATACAAGAGACCAGGCTTGGCAATAATATACAAGTTTTTGCAATTTCATAGAAGATATTCTACCAGTCCTTTTTAAAATGTATGATGCAACATCAAATACATTTACTTCAACTTTTGTTTCTTCTGAACATGAAAAGCTATTATCCTTTTCCACTTTTGTATCTTCAGAACATGAAAAGCTATTATCTTCTTCCTCTATTTGTTTGAACGTAAAATTTTTTAAAGAGAATTGATTATCGTCGATTGATGATGATGATTTAATTTCTTTATCGATTTTAATTGTCTTTTCTAGCATTATATTTCTCCATAATTTTAGATATTAGCGAAGAACTTTCATCTTCCAATCTTTTGTAAAGTCCAAATTCGAGAATACTTTTTATATGAGATATGTCATTAATTTTATAAGAATAGTTAAAATTAAATTCTATAAAATTTTCTTTTCTATTTATGGACAATTGAAGTGTACATTCCTTTTTATCTATCTTTATGATTTCATTAGCTTCTATCATATTCTCAATTTCATAAAATTTTGAAGCATTTAAAAATGGATTTTCTTTTTCATCAAAGAAAATAAAATTAATTCCCATCGATTGTATAGGTGTATGCTGCAACTTTGTGAGTAATTTTGTAACATCATCAATCAGTAAATCAAAATTCTCCTGTTTAGTTTCATTTAAAACGAAACATAACCTTTCCTGAGAAATTTCAAGAATGTAATCTGGTAAATAAAATTTCCTTCCCCGAATTCTATCACCATTTATCATGATTTCCATTTTAATTTTTTCTCCAAGTCTACCATCATAAATATTGTCATTTAACCATTTAGCATTAAAAAGTAAACTATTCCATGAGCCTAAAATTACTAAATTTCGAATTTTCTCTTTTTGCTTCATCATCTCTCCATTTTGTATATATTTGAAAAAACTTTCTAAATGATTTAATGTCAATTTTTTTTTATCACATAGTTATTGCACACACTATTAAATTCAAACAAAACTCACTTGCCTAACTACTCCCAAAATTTCCTATCCAAACTTCTATATTGCACAGCTTCGCTGATGTGAGCTACTGTTATATTTTCACTTTCTTCCAGATCCGCAATTGTTCGGGAAACTTTTAAAATCCGATCAAAAGCTCTGGCAGAAAGCCCCATCTTATCCATCGCCATTTTTAGGACATTTTTGCTTTCATCACCTAATTGGCAATGTTTACGTATTTGCTTGGGATTCATCTGGGAATTACTGTAAATTTTTTCTCCTGCAAATCTCTCTAATTGAATATCCCGTGAGTTATTCACTCTCTGCCTGATACTTTCGGATTTCTCTCCGGTTGGAAGTCCGCTTAATTCTTCATATTTCACAGCAGGAACTTCCACGTGAATATCTATCCTATCCAGAAGCGGACCGGAAATCCGGGAACGATACCTTTGAATATTGGCAATAGGACAGGAACAGGCATGACCTTCCACATTGCTGCCAAAATATCCGCATGGACAGGGATTCATGGAAGCAACCATCATAAACTTAGCAGGAAATTCCAGGCTTTGAGTAGCTCGCGAAATTGTTACAATCTCATCTTCAAGCGGCTGGCGAAGAACCTCTAAAACAGATTTTTTAAATTCCGGCAATTCATCCAAAAAGAGAACTCCGTTATGAGATAAAGATACTTCTCCGGGTTTGGGATAACTGCCCCCGCCAATCAGGGCAACATCGCTAATTGTGTGATGCGGAGAACGAAACGGACGACTTGTTACAACTCCCTTTCTGCTTCCAATCAGACCTGCAACAGAATGAATTTTGGTGGTTTCCAAAGATTCTTCCAGAGTTAATCCCGGCAGAATCGTAGGAATACGTCTGGCTAACATAGTTTTTCCGGAACCTGGAGGACCGAGCATGAGCACATTATGTCCGCCTGCTGCTGCTACTTCCAAAGCTCGTTTCACATGAAACTGCCCTTTCACATCATACATATCAACCGGACTTTCATTCAGTTGAGCAAAAATTTCCTTTTTATCTACTTTGACGGGTTCAATCTCAATCTTTCCTTCCAGGAAATTCACAACTTCATTCAACGAAGTTGCTGGGAAAACATTTAGTTCTTCAATAATAGCAGCTTCCTTTGCGTTCTCATAGGGAAGAATAAGACCATCCAGTTCGTCCTTCCAGCA
>CAYWPW010000344.1:0-2250 GCA_964460095.1 uncultured Candidatus Cloacimonadota bacterium | reverse complement strand
AACCATGTGCCAGGTTTGTACCCTCCCCTAACCCCTCTTTGCAAAAGAGGGGAAACATTGATGAATCCTGAGGACTCGAGTTTTCGTTCTCCCCTCTCTTTTCCAAAGAGAGGTGTCGGGGGTGAGTTTACGGAGAAACACTATTTAGCTCACACTAAGACAAAAAGTATATACAAATTTTTCATTTTTTATCTGTGTTTATCCGCAATATTCGTGTTATCCGTGTTCTATTTATTATCTCGAAGTTAAAATGGTAAATACGGAAAATCTTTATGATACCCTAACATTGCATCGATTTTTGCGCAAATCTTTTCAGGATGACCGATCACGAATTTACTTTCATTTCCGATTTTAAAAAAGAAATAGTCCTCTGGATTAATATCAAAATCATCTAAAAACTTCCGTGTTCCATAGAGGGGAATGCCGCGATGTATCAGAAGTTCGATGTCCTTTGTTTCCACATCCAGAATGTTTTCAAAAGGATCATCTTTTATATTTTTAACAAGCATCAAATGAGAAGTGTTTAATTCCAATTTTCCATAAGATTCCGGTAAAAAAAGTGCTTTTTGAGCATTTTCTGTAATCATTCTATAAAGCTCTTTAGAAGAAAGGAAAGTATATTTATTCGCAGCGAATTTGATTTCAGCCAGCATATTTATGCTGCCGGACATAGTCGAATCTGTTCCCAAAACCAGGTTAACTCCATATTTTATACAAGATTTAAGATCAATTGTTTTGCCAATAAGAAAAACATTCGAATCCGGGCAGCAGCAAATGGAGACGCCTTTCTGAGCACATTTCTTGATCTCCTCTGGAGTTAAAGCGATGCCATGAATTATTAAGGTATTAGGTTGGAGAAGACCTGATTCTTCCAATTTTCTAAAATCGGATTTTGCTGATTCATCCTTTCCTTCTGCCAGATGTAAAATAAAAGGCATTATCCCTTTACTTTCTTTCCATTCTTCTTGAGCAGATTTTCCACCCCACCAATTACCCATAGATAATGAGTGACATTGTTTATAATCTTTGATAACTTCGATTGGAAAATTTGCGTAATATGCTTCCTTCTGATTGGGAGCGTGGTCTTGCACAACCGGACAACCGGAAAAAATGTTTTTATAAATTCCTAAGAAAGCAAGAAGATTTGCATTTCCCCTGGTAAGATCAAATGAGCCATTATGGGTGAAAACTTTGTTTCTCTCAATAAAAGATTCGGATTTTTTCATCTCTTCAACCCAGATATCAGTTGTAATATATGGGTGATTTTCACCTGCTCTGGGTACCCAGTTTCCAATCAAATGTTCGTGGCTGTTTATAAATGGTGGATAGGCAATTTTATCGGAACAATCCCATTTGGAAGACTTTGCTTTTAAGATGGAACTATTAATTTTTACGGTAGTATTTGAAGAAATTTTATCTGCGTTATGAACACATGTTTTTACTTTTATTTCCATATTTCCTACTTTAGAAATTTTTTCTTTAATTGAGGAACGATTTCAAAAAGGTCTCCTACAAGTCCGAGGTCTGCGATTTTAAAAATTGGTGCATCCGTATCTTTATTAATTGCAATAATATAATCTGCAGACTGCATTCCAGCTAAATGCTGAATCGCACCGGAAATTCCAATGGCAATATAAACTTTTGGTTTGATTGTCTTGCCAGTTTGGCCAACCTGGTGAGAATAGGCAATCCACTCAGCATCTACAGCAGCCCTGGAAGCTCCAATTGCAGCATCCAAAGTTTCTGCTAGTTCCTTGATAAGTTCAAAACTCTCTTTGTTCTTTAAACCTCTTCCACCTGATACAACAAAATCTGCTTCTGTTAGGTTTACAGTTTGGGTTTCATCTATAACAAATCCGAGATATTTTGAATCGTCATTCAAGTTTGAAAAATCAATTTCTTCTTTGATTACTTCACCTTTCCTGAAACCATCTTTTTGTAGAGAATCCATAACCTTATGACGAACCGTAGACATCTGTGGACGATGATTCGGAGTAACAATTGTAGCCATAATGTTACCACCGAAAGCTGGTCTTGTTTGCAGCAATCCTGCATTTTCTTTATCAATTTCTAAACCTGTACAATCAGCAGTAAGACCAGTTTCAAGTTCGATAGCAACGCGTGGGATAAAAGAGCGTCCCGCAACAGATGCACCGGAAAGAATAATTTCAGGTTTATATTTTTTCGCAAGATCAGAAAGAGCTTTTGAATATGGTAAATCGAGAAAATGCTCCAAAATAGGATCATCTA
>CAYWPW010000343.1:0-2263 GCA_964460095.1 uncultured Candidatus Cloacimonadota bacterium | reverse complement strand
ACTGCGGTTCCAGAGAGTTCATCTCCTGATACAATTGTCCAATAATATCTTCATGAATTAAAATCTCTTTTTCCCAGTCTGTCTCAGCCTTGTTCAACGCATAACAGTAGTGGCAATAATGTTCACAACCAATGTAAGGATCAACTTGATAATTGTGCCCTTCTAATAGGCATGGATTAAGAATTTTTCGTAGAGAACATTTGCTGACTATCATAGATTAAAATCGACCTTTAAATTTAAGATCAATCCTCCCATAATTTCTGTTAAATTTAAATCTGTAAAAACTGCTAACGGCGGCGTGCCACGTCATCTTGCCATGAGCATTGGATTTGTTTTCACAAATCCTGATGCGATTAGTAAGGTGATAAGAGACGAGCAAATCAAAGTCAAGGGTTGCAGATTTGCAAGACCACGTGGACGTAGTGTTAAACGATATTCCGCTTCGATACGGTTGCGAGTTTCTTTTTTAGTGGCACGCCGGCATTAATCAACCTGGAGCGAAGCGGAAGGTTGATTAATGTTTGGCAGCTGCCACGCTCTTCCTGCTTTTCTTCTTGCTTGGCTGTGAAGCTGTGTGTTATGCCTGTTTTTAGTTAAGTCAGATGCTACATATCTAACCTGAATAATTAATTATAGTTCAAATGGATACTTGCAATATTTTGTAAAAAAAAGAGTTTATTACAAATATTTTATCATAATTTATTACGATCTAATTTTTCTGCAAACTCATTATAAAGATTTACAAAATGATCCTTAAATTCTTCCACAGCTACCTTATTTTCTTTTTTCCACGGATTAAAAACTTTTGAAGCATTTCTGCCCCAAAATTCCAATTGTGAATTAAACCAATCTTTAGCTTTTAACCTACTATTTTGTATTTCATCGTTTGAGAAATCTGAAAAACAATTTTGATGACCATAATTCTCATCAATTGTTTTCCATAAAGGATTAATGTCAGGTATGTCATTTAAGTATTGTGATAAAAGTTGTTCAGGAGATTTATTTGTTGGTAAAAGAATAATATTTTTGATTCTGCTAACTCTATTATTTTGTTTGTTTTCTTTTCTTACATCACCATCTAAGGCTATTATTGAATTTGGAAAAATGAATGTAGGAATTTTACGAGATGCAAGATCTATTAGATTACCACAACCTAAACTAACATCAATAAAATTAAGATGTTTAGTTATAGAAGTTCCCAATAGTGATTTTAAGAAAATTGTACATTCCTTGTCTTCAGTAAAAACATCAATTTTATTTGTTTTAGATTTACCCAATAATGTGCGATTTAAATCGTTTTTAATATAAGTATAATCTATATTTGGCTTAATCTTGATTTCTGTATCTATCTTTTTTAGATACATTAATTTAACTTGATTCTTTCTATGTTTATCTTCTTGATACTTTGAGGTTTCTTTCAAGATAGTTAGGGAGTGAGTAGTAAATATAATTTGAATGTTATATTTTGATGCAAATCTAATCAATGCATTTATTAATCTTATTTGAGATCCAGAATATAAAGTTGCATCAACTTCATCGATTGCTAAAATACCACCTTTATACTTTTCTTTATATTGATCTTTTAAACGTTTAAAGGATAAAATGGCCAATAGAATTTTACTGATATTGTCCTGGCCCGCAGAATTTAATTTCCAATCATAATGATTAGTATTTGCGCCAAGTGTATTTTTATTTCTACTTGATAAATAACTAGACTTTATGATTTTATCGTTATCCCGAGTTAAAATCAAAATGCTATTATGCCATTCTTGATAAAACTTAAATTCATCTTCAGACAAAATAATTTGTTTGTTTTCTTTTAAGTTAACATCTTCTCCAATAGGTAACAGTCTTTTTAAACTAAGGAAAATTACAGGTACTTGAATAAAACCAGAACCTTTTGAGCGGTCTCCTTTTTTCCAGAAACGAATCAGACCAGCTTTTCTATCACGATGAATACTTTCAACAGTATAAGAAGATTTTGATATTTCATCTGAAAAATGTAATGTCCACTCGTGTTCACCTGCTTTATCAAATTCTTTTGAAAATTTGAACTTATCAGAAAATGCAGATTTGAAGGAACCACCGCATAATGGTTTTTCATTAGACATTGGATTTTCTTTATCTGTAATTGAAAAAGGTTGGCTTAACATACCTAATATAGTTGTTTTTTGCGTACCATTCTGACCTGAAATAACAGTTAAATGTGATCCAAGTTCAAATTCAACATTTTTAAATCCTCTGAAATTTTTGATTGAAATCT
>CAYWPW010000342.1:0-2278 GCA_964460095.1 uncultured Candidatus Cloacimonadota bacterium | reverse complement strand
ATTTCTTAATTTGACAAAACTATCTCAATTTTTTTTTTCAAATTCATGAAAGATAATCTTGAAAAGAGGATTTATACTTATTCTACTTTTTTGGAAAAAAAGTTTGGCAGAAAGGTTTTCCGGGTTGGATTGAGCACAGGTATCAAATGCCCGAACAGGATTGAACACGAAGGATGCATCTTTTGCAATCCCAAGACTTTTACAGGAGAATATCAATCTCAGAATTTAAGTATTGAAAAACAACTTGATGATGCCATTCCGAGAATAAAAAAGAGTTGCGGAAATGTAGGTTTACTGGCATATTTTCAGGATGAAACTTCCACTGCAGGAGATCTTGAATTTCTAAGAAGTAAATTTTCTCAAGCTTTATTTCATAAAGAAATATTGGGTTTGATAGTCTCCACACGACCGGATTTTGTGAATGATGAAATCGTAGAAATGCTTCTGTCTTTTAAAGTTCCTGTTACAATCGAAATTGGAATGCAGTCTGTTCATGATAAAAGTTTGGATTTTCTCAATCGCAATCATAATTTTTTACAAACCCGGAAAGCAATTGAATTTTGTGATGAAGCAGGTTTAGATGTGGGAGTTCATCTGATAATCGGAATTCCGAATGAGAGTTTTGATGATATGTTGCAAACCATAAAATATGTTTCTTCAAATCATTTTATTAAACAAGTAAAATTCCATAATCTCGTGGTTTACAAAAATACAAAATTATCAGAAATGAAAAATATTTTTTCACTTTCCATTGATGAATATATTGACATTTTATCAGAGTTAATTCCCTTCTTACGCAGAGATATTGTAATTTCAAGGTTGTTTACTTCCAATATTAGAAAGTCTCAAATAGCAGTAGGAAATTATGAAGGAAGTAAACCGGAATGGTTAAATAAGTTGCGTCTTAAACTGATTGAAAAAAACTATAGTCAGGGCTGTAAAACTGATAAAATATATGATTTTGATTGGCGATAAATTCGACTTGTTTAACTAGTTCAACCAATTCAACTAATTCAACCATTGCGAAGGTCTTCGACCATTCGCAAGGTAAAATAAAAGGGGGAAAAGTGTTGAATCCTTATAAAGTTATCAAAGAAATCGGGTTTGAAAGATTAGCCGGAACAGACGGAGAAAAAAAAGCAACTGAAATTCTAACAAATTATCTTAAAAGTTTCGGATTAAAACCAAAACTGGAATCTTTTGAGCTGGTCTCATTTGAACCGGGAAAAGCCACACTCACTGTTGAAGGAAAAGAGTTTGAAATTCAGCCTTTTGGTTTGAATGAGGATACAGATATTTATGCGGAGTTATTGTACCTGGATAATCCTGATGTGATCATTTATAATAAAGCTGCGTTTAAGGGAAAAATAATTCTTTCATTTGGCTATTCCAGGAACCTGATGCTTGCTTTAAAGGAGAATGAAGTAGCAGCTTATATTGCAGTAGGAAATCCCGAGAGGAAAGCACCGAGTTGGTCTCATCGCCAGAAATCTTTTAAAGATGGTTATGTTCCATCAGCCACGATTAAACACGAAGATGGCATCAAGCTTATGAAATATTCCGGTAAGAAAGCAAAGCTGAAAATCATTCAAACTGTGAAGAATTTGAAAGCAAACAACATTGTCGTGGATATCAAAGGAAAAGGAATTGACGATAATTTAACTCTGGTAGTTGCTCATTACGATTCTGTGGCTCGCTGTGCAGGTTCATCTGATAATGGTGGAGGAACAGTTACTCTGCTCAAAGTTGCTGAATATTTTTCCAGGAATCAACCTGATAGAGATTTGCGGATCGTTTTCTTTTCCGGTGAAGAACTGGGACTTTTGGGCAGTCAGGCATTTGTTAAGAAGCATTTGAAAGAACTTAAGAAAAGAGCTGGTTTGGTTGTGAATGTAGATGTTTCCGGTGATGCTATCGGATTTGATACTTCGAGTGTTCTGGGAACAAAAGAACTAATGGGATATTTTGACGGAGTTACAAAAGAGATAGGCATTGCCTTCCAGAATTTTCTGCGTATTTTCAGCAGCGATTGTATGCCGTTTTCGGTTTATGAAATTCCATCTGTGAATATCTCTCGTAGAGGTGGGAAAGGCAATTTCTATATCCACACTCCGGATGATATTCCAAAACATGTAACAAAACAGGGATTTGAAAATACGATCAAAGCAACCATTAATTTTCTGGATAGAGTTCTTAATGCGAAAATTTATCCGGTTAAGAAAGAAATCGATGAATGTTTGAAAGAAAAAATTGAAAAATATCTCTGGAATCTTACTCT
>CAYWPW010000341.1:0-2279 GCA_964460095.1 uncultured Candidatus Cloacimonadota bacterium | reverse complement strand
ATTTGCTATTAAAACCCATAGTACAAATTGTTTGGAAAGCTGCCAGATGATTCCACTAGATGAAGAGCCCATCACTTTGCGAACTCCAATTTCCAATTTCTTCTGTTCCGTGAGAAACGAAGCTAGTCCAAATAATCCCAGACAAGCAATGAATATTCCCAATCCGGCAAAAATCCGGAACTGTAAACCAGCCTTGATCTCTGCTTCATAAGTATATTGAAAACTCTCATCCAAAAACCTGTATTCAAATGGAAAAGCAGGACAAATCTCCAGCCAGACTTTCTTTAATTGTGCAATAGTTTCCACTGTATTGTCTCCTGAAAGTTTGATAATAATCCGATTGAAAAAATCAGGCATATAGGTTATTAGGAGTGGTTCAATTTCATAACTTAATGGGAGTGAATTAAAATCTTTCACGACACCTATAATTTCATATCCATCTTCTTCCATCTTCAAGCCAATCGGATTTGTTACACCCATCATTTCTAAACTTTTTTCGTTAATTAGAATTGCATTTTCATCAGATTTTAAATCCTTCGAAAAATTACGACCCTGTACAATTTCCAGATCAACGGTTTCCACAAAATCCTGATCAGCAGAGATAAAAGCAAAAGCTGAGCCTTCATCATTTGTATTCCCTTCCCAACTCATCCCGCGCATAATATTCCAAACTTCGTTTGGAGTGCTGGAAGATCGTGTCATACTCAATATCCCTGGTATTTGATCAGTCAAATTGCTAAAAGTTTCAAACTTCTCTTCCAAATCTTGATTAAAGCGCAGAACAAGAAGATTTTCTTTATCAAATCCCAAATCCTTTTTTTGCATATACTGCAGTTGTGAATAGATAACCCCTGTTCCAATTAGCAGCGAAACAGCCAGTGTAAATTGGATGATCACTATTATTGTGCGTAGAGTGACTCCTTTTCCACCTTTCCCCAGCTTTGCTTTGAAGATATTAACAGGTGAATATGAAGATAAGATCATAGCCGGATAACTACCGGAAATAATTCCCAGGAATATGATTCCGCCTATTCCCGCTAAAATTGTTTTCAGGTTAAGCAGATCAAGTGAGATCGATCTGCCTGCAAGCTGTTCAAAGATGGGTAATCCCAGTTCAACCAGTAACATTGAGAAGAGGAAAGCAAGAATTGTGTATACTATCGATTCTCCGATAAATTGAAAGATCAGCGATCTTTTTTGAGCTCCAGCAATTTTACGTACACCAACTTCTCTAGCACGTTTTGTAGCTTGTGCTGTTGCCAGATTTATAAAATTTATGCAGGCAATTATCAGGATGAGAATTGCTACACTGCCAAAAATATAGATGTACTTTTGAGCTGTGGGATTGCCTTCAACAGAATAGAGATGAATGTTTTTTAGAGACTGCAACACAGCACCACTTTGTTCTTCCAGATGTACCTTAAAAATGCCGTCCACTTTGGATTGTACAGCTTCAAAATCAGCAGATTCTCCCAAAAGAACAAATGTTTCCAACCAATGTGAATACCAGTTATCCAGATCATCTTCATGAGATACTTTATTGATATGTTGAATACTTTCAAACCTGTAATTAGTATAGATCGGCATATCTTTGAACACAGCAGACACTGTAACTTCATCTCGGTTGTTAAGGGAGAATGTCTTACCTACTGGATCTTCATCACCAAAATATTTTTGAGTCAGTGCTTGAGAAATTGCTATAGAGTTTTCATCTTTTAGAGCTTCCTCAGCTGTGCCTCTCACGAATTCGAAGGTAAACATATTAAAAATATTAGGAGAAGCATAAAAATTATCTCTTTCGCGGAAGACTTTATCCTCGTACTTAAGGATGCAGGAAGAATTTGTGAAATGCACAGATTTAGTAACTTCGGGAATTTCATCTTGCAATGTATTTCGCAAAGGATGAGGAGTGGACCTGTTAATATTGGTTTCACCTTTCATTGTGTATTTTTTGTTTATACGATATATATTTTCAGGATGATGAGCTTCAAACTGGAGTTCACCTTGAATTACCAGATAAATGATAATTGCCGTAGCAATTCCAACCGCTAATCCTAAGATGTTAATAATTGAGTACATTTTGTACCTTACGATGTTTCTAATTGCTATCTTTAAATAATTTTTAAACATATTTCTAAATCCTTCTTTAAAAATCTAAATTAACAAATCCTGCAATCGCTTCTTCCATAATTTCTCGCAGTTAGCAATTTCAGGGTTGTTTGGAAGAGACAATTTGAGAGAAACCTTAAAAGGATCAAACAAGAAGTTGATCTGAGAGA
>CAYWPW010000340.1:0-2316 GCA_964460095.1 uncultured Candidatus Cloacimonadota bacterium | reverse complement strand
TAAAACAGAAGCGGTAAAAAAATGTTTGCTTCTAAAATAGGTATAAACTTGTTAAGTTTCCGAAATTTACAGCTTCTCATTCCCAAGTTTCCACTTGGGAATGCAATTGTGATAAAAGTTGTACTTTAATTCAGATTAAAATTTTGAAAGGATTGGTCTGAAAAAAAGCGAAATGAAATTTCTTTAACAATTGTGTTCCTAAATGCAATTTAGGAACAAGAAGAAAACTTAACAAGTTTCTGAGGGAAAAGAAGGGAATTAAATGAAAAATAAAGAAATATCAACAATTAGTTTACCGGTCAACTTATCATATTTAGCTGCCATCCAATCTTATGTTGGAGAAATAGCAAACAAAGTCGCCTTTTCTAATAAAGACAAAAACTTGATTCTTCTAGCAGTTGAAGAAGCAGTATCAAATGTTGTTAAACACGCATTTTCACCGGAGGAAGAAGCAACTTTTGATGTGATATGCCAGTTATCCTCAACCGAGTTACGGATTATTGTCAGGGATAAGGGTTTGCCTTTTGATCCTTCACAGGTTAAGGCTTTTTCCATAAAAGAAGCTTTGCAGGAAGAGAAACAAGTTGGTCTTGGCTTT
Organism: uncultured Candidatus Cloacimonadota bacterium; assembly: GCA_964460095.1. Lineage (GTDB taxonomy): Bacteria > Cloacimonadota > Cloacimonadia > Cloacimonadales > TCS61 > JABMPU01. The sequence goes on along the minus strand of CAYWPW010000340.1, from coordinate 1,718 downwards.
CGTCTGATGAAAGGATGTGTGGATGAGCTGACTTTTCATAATAAAGGTTTTGGCGGAAAGGAAGTTCACATTGTAAAATTTCTTCATCAGCAACGCATCGAGAATCTTCTGGAAGAATCTTCTTTACAGGCGTATTCTCAACCTGCTACAAAAAAGAAAAGAGAAAAAATCCCATATCATGTTCAGCTTTTGGAACCATCTCAGGCAATAGATGTTTGCAGGAGTGCCTACAGAACTTACGGATATACTTATATTTATGAGCATATTTATTATCCGGAACGAATAGTTGAAATGACAAAAACCGGTGACCTGATTTCTGCTGTTGCTGTTTGCGATAAAACAAATGAAGTTATGAGTCATTCTGCTCTGGAATTTTTTGGTGAAAAGAAGGAACTGCCTGAACTTGGTATGGCGTTCACCAAACCTGCATTTCGAGGTCAGGGGTGTTTCAATTCTGTTGGCGAATTTTTGATTAATTATGCAAAAAAAACCGGAATTACCGGTATGTTCGCAAAAGCAGTAACCACCCATCCATTTTCTCAGAAAGGATGTTTACATCATGGACTTAAAGAATGCGGAATGCTCATTGGTTTATCTCCAACAAAGAAATTTAAAAAAATGGAAGAAAAAGTTGGGCAAAGAGAAAGCCTGGTTCTTGTATATTTGTCGTTGCAGAAATCTGTGCAACCCATTATCTATCTTCCATCCCATCATAAAGATATTATTGAAAAAATTTATGAAAATATTGAAGCACCATATAAGTTGGCAAAACTGATTCCAAGCGATATACCTCAACTTTTAGAAGAGCAATCCAATATTGAAATAAATGTGAATAGTTCGCTTATGATTGCTAATATCCGAGTAAAAAAATATGGGAAAAGTATTATCGAAGAAGTTCAACTTCGGCTGAAAGAATTGTGTTTTAAAAAGATTGAAGCGATAAATATCTATCTCGATCTGTGTGATCCAAATACTGCTGTTTTCACAGAGAAATTTGAAAAAATGGGATTCTTCTTTGCAGGTGTATTGCCAACCAAATCCAGGCAAAACCTGATCCTGCAGTTCCTCAATAATGTGCCTATCAATTACTCCAAAATCATTACTATCACAGATTTTGGTAAGATTCTTATATCTTATGTAAAAACTTTGGATCCTAATCAGCATCTTCAAAATTATTAGCTTGAGAACATAACGCGTTAAGAGGACATCGAAATGAGTAAAAAAATAGAGTGTTTAGAACCTCACCTCGATCCTCTCCTCAGAGGAGAGGAAGTTTTTTTTTGTCTCCTTCTCCTCAATAGGAGAAGGCTGGGATGAGGTCGATAAGAGAAGAAAATAAATATTAGTTAGAAGCTAATTCTTTTATTAAAAAGAAATTAATATTGGAGGACAGATGAAAAAGTTTCATTTAATATCAATGACTCTATTTTTGTGCATCCTGATTTGTAGTTGTACGCGGCACAATCCAACAGCAAACAGCGAAGATGAAATCTTGCGAATTACTTCATACGAAAGCGAAAAAATTCCCAATCCCAATAATCCCATAGAATATTCATATTTTCAGCAAATTGGTTGGGAAGTAACTGAGAGAGATATTTCCATGTTTTCCTATCGAATTACTACTTCTGATGGAGAATTGCCTAATTCCATTTTTACAGATACTGATGGCTGGATTTACCATTATCTGCCCGGAGCAGATGAGAGTATTCCGCTTTCAT
>CAYWPW010000339.1:0-2331 GCA_964460095.1 uncultured Candidatus Cloacimonadota bacterium | reverse complement strand
CGAATAATATTAAGACACGAGTTGAGAAATTCAAATCTGCAATCGAGGAATTTTGTAAGAAACACGACGTTGAACCAAAAGTGGCAATGGCGATCATTCACACGGAATCTTTCTATAATCCCAAAGCATATAACCGTCATGGAAATGCTTATGGTATGATGCAGATCGTTCCCAGATATGCGGGACAGACAATGAATTATGCACTCTTCAAAAAGAGAGGAAAACCAAGTTCCAAACAGCTTTATGATCCCAGAACAAACATGGAAATGGGAATTGGTTATATTCGCTGGTTGGCAGATAACAAATGGCCAAAAGTTAAAAATAAGACAAATCAATATTGGGCTATTATTTGCAGCTATAATGGTGGACCGGGAAGTGTTTATAAAGCAATGACCGGAAAAATGAATAAAATCAGCCAGAAAAAATGGGATAAAATGATGGATGATCTGAATACTATGGACAGTGATAAATTGTATAAAAAACTGCATAAAGACATTCCCTGGGAGGAAACCAGAAAGTATATCAAGATTGTTAAAGATAGGATGGATAAGTATTATAAGGATATCTAAAATTGAAAATTGAAAATTGAAAATGGAAAATGGAATGGCATTCCCAAATGCAATTTGGGAATGAGCAGAAGACAAAAAGTTAGACTTAGTGAAACTTAGCGTTCTTAGCGGCTAAAAAAAAGGAAAATAAATAAACAAGGAGGAAAGGTGAGAATGACTTTATTCTGGGGTGCTTTATTAATCATTTGGGGCTTGTCACTTATCGTAAAAGCAATATTTAAAATCGATGTTCCGGTTTTCAGAATCATTTTTGCCCTGGTTGTTATTTACTGGGGTATGAAATTACTTTTTGGAGGATTCGGATTTAAAACCAGTTCAAACACTGTTATTTTTAACAGTGCAAAACTTGGCTCTTCAAAATTCAAAAACGAATATAACATCATTTTTGGAAGCAGTGAAATCGATCTGACTAACGTTGACATTTCCGAAAAAAGTGTTTATGCGAATGCTGATATTATCTTTGGTTCAGCAGTTATCCATTTGAATCCGGAAATTCCCACAATTATAAAAGTCAGCACGGTTTTTGCAGAGGGTAAACTTCCAGATCGAACTGTGGGTGTTTTTGGAGATACTATTTATAAATCGGATAATTTTTCCGAAGAAGGAAACCATCTGACTTTAAAAATAGATGTAGTTTTTGGAAGCGTAAAAATTATCGATAGGATGGGGATTTAAGAAATTTTGAAACTCGACCTACCAAGTCGAGAATGATAGCGACCAGGCTGGTCGCCTTATGGCAGATGTAAATGAAACCTGAATTGTTGAATTTTGTCTCTAAACTTATAGAGAAAGCTGAAAAAACCGGTTTAATCTTAGATGATGAGAAAGAAATTAATTTCGGAGTACAGTTAAAGTTTTTCAAAGAAGATGAAAAAATTCCCATAAATATTTATTATTCCACAAAAAAGGGGATTTCAACTGTAATTGGTGGTTCACCGAAAAATAGATTGCGACCTGTTTTACAGAGAATTTTACATCAAAATATCGAGCCCATCAAAATTTCTCACAAATGGAAAATCTGGGCTGGAACTGATGAATCCGGGAAAGGTGATTTTTTCGGTCCGTTGGTTGTTTGCGGATTTATTGCTACTGAAGAATCACTTCCTGAACTGCAAAAACTTGGTGTGAAAGACTGCAAACTTCTTAAAGATGCTGAAACAGAAAAAATTGCTAAGCAATTATACAGAAAATTTTCGGGAAATATTGAAGTTGTAATGCTCAATCCTAAGAAGTATAATGAGCTTTATGAAAAATTCAGACAGCAGGGAAAGAAACTTAATGAAATGCTTGCCTGGATGCATGCCCGTGTGATTCTGAATTTGAAGGAAAAGCATAATTTTGAAGGTGCAGTTGTAGATAAATTTGCCAGCGATTCTACTCTTTTATCATCTTTGAAAGATCTCAATAAAATAAAGTTGCAGCATCAGATTAAAGCTGAAGAAGACCTGGCAGTTGCTTCAGCTTCCATTATTGCCAGGTATCTTTTCATCAAAAATTTAGATCGTTTATCAAAAAAATTAGGAATTGAATTGCCGAAAGGTGCTTCGGAAAATGTTTTGCATGTTGGCAGAAAGATTGTAGAAAAATATGGGAAAGAGAAACTAACTGAGCTTTCTAAAACTCATTTTAAGACTTTTAATAAGATTGTGGATTTTCAAAATGCTATTGAATTTTAAAGAATTTAAACCTCAGATCGGTAAAGGAGTATGGATTGCTCCCAGTGCCCAGGTTATAGGTCGCTGCGAAATCGGAGAAGACAGCT
>CAYWPW010000338.1:0-2373 GCA_964460095.1 uncultured Candidatus Cloacimonadota bacterium | reverse complement strand
CTGCAGATGCAGCAACTTCTTCCAATTCAGATAAAATTCCATCAGCTTCCAGGTTGGGAAAACTCAAACTGAGAGTGTTGGGAAGCCGCTTTGTTGGATGACCATTAAGTTTTATATCTTCCAGGTTTTGGATCAATCCATTATAGAGTTTGTCCCGCATTTTTTTCATATGAGCCATGTTTTTTTCAAGATTGCGCCCCGCTATTTCGCAAGCTTTACCCAAACCAACAATTTCCAACACATTTTCTGTTCCTGCTCGCTGGTCTTGTTCATGATCCGCACCGTGCATAAATTTCTCAAGCTTTATTCCCTGACGAATATAAAGTGCACCAATCCCTTTGGGAGCATAAAGTTTATGTCCTGCAACGGAGAGAAGGTCTACTCCAAGCTTATTGACATTAGTTGGGGTTTTTCCCACAGATTGAGCTGCATCCGTATGAAAGATTATCTCATTTTTTTCGGCAATCTCAGAAATCTCTTTTATAGGTTGGATTGTACCGACTTCGTTATTTGCGTGCATAATCGTGATGAGTATTGTTTGAGATGTAATAGCTTTTTCCAGTTCCGTTAAATTCACTATTCCATATTTATCTACCGAAATGTAAGAAATATCAAAGCCATTTTTCTCTAAAAATTTACAGACTTCTATCACAGCCGGATGCTCGATCGTGGAAGTTATAATATGATTTCCTTTTGCGCGATTTGCAAAAGCGATACCTTTGATGGCAAAGTTGTTAGATTCTGTGCCACCGCTGGTAAAGATAATCTCTTCTGCATTACAGCTCAGGCTCGAAGCAACCTGTTTTCTGGCTTTTTGAATGGCTTTTTTGGTTTGAATTCCATACCAGTGCGAACTGGATGGATTTCCAAAATGCTCTTTTAAAAAAGGGAGCATAGCATCTGCAACTTCAGAATCTATAGGTGTGGTTGCATTATAATCCAGATATATCGGCTTCATCATAAAAATCCTTTATCAGAGTTTTCTAGGCAAATATCTGCTCTAAAGAAAAATTGTCTGAAATATAGACAAGTAATTTATTTTTTACGTTGCACCTGTAACGAGAGGAAATTATTTTTCTCTAAAAGAAATAAGTTTACTTGACCTTCCTCTTTATTTTTTTTAAATTGGAAGTGAGATTTTCATCAAAGAAAAAAGACTAAAGATAAAAAGTGAAAAAAGGAAAAGAAATGAAGAAGATAGTTTTAATTACTGTATTAATAACTTTTTTTTTAATTTACATTAGTGCAGAAGAACTTAATCCATCAAACTTTGAAACATTGTTCGAATACAACATGGCAAGACAAGACGAAGGTCTTTCAGAACTAATGAATAAAAAAGCTAAGTTTGGTATAGCTTTTTGGAATAATAATAACAGAAAAATCAAAGAATGGTATATTGGGTTATTGAATCCAATAAATGAAGAATTTCAAAATATTCAAATTGAGTATTTCGGAGAAATTCAATACGAAGAGTACAATAAAGAGAACTTTACAGATTTTCGTGGTGTAATTATCCATCCATTACTTTCTACTGGTAGTGCTTATCCTTTTGACAACTCCGATGAGATATTAGACTTCATAATATACATGGCAAAAAATGAGCCAAGTATAAACAGATTACATGATATTCTTAGAACTCTTCGAAATTATGCGTTTAACGGAAGTACAAAAGCAAAAGATTACCTATTGAATCAATTACAAAACCAAAATCACCCTCTAAGTATAAAGATTCATCTACATTGCATAAATTTAGCTTTTGGAAAGAATGATGTTAGCTTCAATTTTTTAAAAAATTTAATAATTGAAGCACAGAGTGTAGAAACTACTGATGTAGCGTATATTTCTCGAATTGAATCTATAATTTCTCGTGAAATGAAAATTATTCCAAATGAGAGATATTCAAAAGGAAAAGATTTTGATAATGTGTTGTTATTATATCGACAATTACTGCAATCACGGAGTAAAGGACTACAAGAGTTTGAAGTTTTAGGTTATCACTACTATGTCAAACCAAAAACCATTGAGGATCGCGTTTTGGATTTGTGGAAAATTGTCGAAGATAGTTTATTTTCAAGGAAAGAATATATTAATGCTTTATATGAACTACAAGCTTACAATATGTTATCTAACCAAAATCGGACACCATTTCCAATAGATATTAATTACATAAAAATAAAAGAGTATTTTCTCAAAATGGTAGAACCGGTTAAACACTCTGGAAGTGGTATTTATGATGTCGAACATAGTGAAATAAATGAAGATAGAATAACCAGGGAAGAAAAGATATATTTCTATGAACGACTTGTGTATTATTCACATGGAAAACCTGAAATAATTGAAGCTTTGGACAAATTATCAAAAGTAGAAACCTGG
>CAYWPW010000337.1:0-2387 GCA_964460095.1 uncultured Candidatus Cloacimonadota bacterium | reverse complement strand
TATTCAGAAATGAATAGACTTTATTCTTTTTTAAATTTCTCAGGAAAATCTTAAAATAATTCTTTAACATTAATTCCTTTATATTTTTTTTATGTGCAACGTATTACCCATAATGTTTGGCAGCTGCCACGCTCTTCTTGCTTTTTTCTCAATCTGAATGTGGAGTGTTGTGTTAGTGGCTTCAATTATTTAATACCTGACATTTCATCAATATAAAATAAACCATCAAAAACATTTTTCCAATCTGATTTTGTTGCTTCGTTATGACAATCTCCAGACATTAAAAACTTTGAAATATGTGCATCTTTTAAATTTATAAAACCATAATCAATCTGTTTTGAATGAATTACTTTTTCTAAGGAGTTTTCTTCCGAAAAAATTTTCTCTGTATTTGTAAAATTACCTTGAAATGCTTTATTGTTATACTCTCCATTATATGCAATAAATCCAATTGAATATATTTTATCTGTATATTCACGATAAAGGATTTCACCCATTAAATGACCAATCCAATTTAAATTTATACCTTCCGCTTCACATTCTGCAATTACTTCGTTAGAAAATATATACGAACAATTTTTTAAAGTATGAAAATTGTGTGCCCAGATTATAATTTTTTCACCTTTAAATTTATGTTCAAAGAGCCATTTAAAATTATCTGCCATTTGTGCATCTCTGCTTATATGCTTATTATTTTCAGAACACCATTTGTATTCAGCAAATCCTTTCAAATTTTTCATTTCTTGAATAAAGAAATCATCAATTGATGAAGTATCAGATTTTTCAATATTTATAATATTATCAATAATATCAAAAAATGTTGTTTTAAATTCATTTGAAAATTTATATTCGTATGGTTTTGAAAAAAACTCTTTAACAATTTTAAGGAAATTTTCTTGAACATTTGAATTTACTTTATCTGGAAAAACGAAATTTTTGATAAACTCTAAATAATCATCAACAAATTTCTTCTCCTTTTTTCCATTAGTATATTGGCAATCAAAACCTGTTATATGTAATGGATTAACTGAGTTATTTTGATACTCTAAATATTTATAGAATGGTTGAATCTCTTTTCCAGAAGACCAAAAATTCCATAAACTTTTTTTTAGTTCAGCAATTAAAATTTTCTTTTCTTTGAATTGATTACCCTTAATATTACAATCGTAAAAATCAGATTCATAAGCTAATACATTGAATCCCATTTCTTCGTGCAAGTATTTTATTATTTTTGCTTTTGCAATAAATGAAGTCCCATCTCCGTGATCTTGTTCACCTAACAAAACAATTTCAGAATTTCCAATAAAATTTTTGAGGAAATGAAAATCAGAATTTTCCCCTTCATTTAAATCTATTGTCTTTATTTTAAATTGATTAGCATCCAAGAATTTATTTAGATTATTTTGATTATTCATTTCCATTTTGAAAATATTCTCCTTCTTTGTTTTTTCAACTCCATTTAATACACTATAAAAAATTAATATTGAAAAAATCAAAGTAATGACTCTCATTTTGTTTCCTTTGTTGCCACTAATGTTTCGCAGCTGCCACGCTCTTCTTGCATTTCTTCTTGCTTGGCTGTGGTCGGATAAGAAAGAAGGATTGCTCCTTCTCCCTCTCCTAAGAACCGTACTTGAGACTTTTACCTCATACGGCTCAAGCCTCTCAAATGTTATTAATTTCCTTAAATAACACGGCATTGCATTTCTGCTTTGCCTTTACGATACGTTCCTGCAATAATCTTACTGTTTTCCTGACTTCTTGCCATTGGATATTATTCCAATTGCGTTCTCCAACAGTTTCAGACGCATATTTTGTAATCAATACAAAACTCCTTTTGCTTTCTGAATTATAAGTTTCCTTACAGTTTCTCGTAAAGAGAGACCACGTAGAAGTCTGCCTTCCGATTTGCATCGGAACGAGATAATGTTTCAATCTCTATCCTTCCCATTACAGAAAGGCATTTGCTTTTTCTACATTCCCATATCCGCAAATCATTCGCAAATCTCACGGTTTGCTTACTCTTGAAAAAAAGAGAGAAATACGGACTTACCAAGTTCTGCACAATTAACAAATTAAAATAACTTAGGTTCGGACTTTCCACCGGAGGAACTTCGTTCACGTGTATTTTCGCGCCCACAATACAACCTCTCCTCACACCTTTTGGTTACAGCCTATCAACAGTTTTGGCTGCTATAACATCACGATGTTTATCATCCGTTCACTTATGTTAACCATATTATTCAAGCCTGATTACTGTCCGCATAACTGTTCGCAGATTAGAGACAATCTCACGATTGCCTCTCAACAGCAACTTTTGTCCCGAAAGCTTTGCACCTCAAAATTACTCTCAATGCACATTCCGGTAGGCTACTGATTGTGAAAAA
>CAYWPW010000336.1:0-2390 GCA_964460095.1 uncultured Candidatus Cloacimonadota bacterium | reverse complement strand
AAAACTGGAAAATAGATTCTAAGATTTTTGGCAAACCGGAAATCTGCAATGGAGAGAATGATGCTATCAAGCAAGTAGCAATGCTGCTTGCCAAAAATGACTTCTCCCAAGCATTTACCCTGATAAAAAAGTATTCATCCATTTTTGTAGATTCAGCAGATTTTCAATATTATTGGGGACTTTATTACACTTTTACACATAACAACAAAAAGGTTAAAGAACATTTTTGGAATACTGTGGAGATCGATCCCACTTTTGCGGAGGCAAAATATAACCTTGCCTATGTTTATCACTCCGATGGTGATATTGAAAAGGCAAAACAGCTATATTATGAGATAATTAAGATCTCTCCGGAAGATATTAAATCTCTCAATAATCTGGGTTCTATTCTCATTGATGAAGGAGAATATAAAGAAGCAAAACAGTTTTTGCAGAAATGTTTGAACATCGATAAAGATTTTGAGTTTGCGAAGAAGAATATGAAAAGACTGGAAGAATTGGAGAAATAGAGAGGTTTACTCCTCGTTCCCAAGTTGAACTTGGGAACGAGGAGAAGTTCAACTTGGGAACGAGACATAATGCTTGTCTAAACAAAATTACTTTACAAACCTGGCTTTCACCTGTTTAAGAGCTGTTCAATCTCAATGTAGTATTATAAATATTCAGGATGATTTTGTTGGAGCCAGGCAACAACTTCTTGTTTAAATGATTCAACGAAATCAATTAATTCTTCAGCTTCTTGCACTGTTACACCACCTGCATAATCATAATCAAGTATATTTCTTTTTGAACGGCAAAAATTCAGATATTCAGCATCTGAATTTTTAGATGCACCTAAAATATATGGTAAAGAGTGAATAGTGCGATAATGATGTTGGATTCGAGTAGCTTTATATCCCTCAGCATATAATAGGATAGTACAAAGAGTAAGAGCAGCATTATAGGCTAATCCAAATTTACTATCGGAAGATATGTCCTGTTTTACATCTTTAAGATCACGATCTACAATAATCAGTAGATTTGTAATTTCCTGTTTGCTGGTTGTGTGTTCTTCTACCCAGGCATTATCTAACCAGCTTTCTAAATTCATCTTCCTCTCCGATAATAAATAATTTTTTCGAATTAATTATATTTGTTATAAAATGGTCTTTTGTTTTAACTCTGTTTTGTAATTCAGTTGTTCTCCAAACATGTGGATTTATCTCTCTTCCCGTTTTTTCTGAAATTCCAGATAAAAGAGAAACAACATTCCGTAATCCAAGATTACCAATAACCATTAGATCGATATCGCTATGGGAATTTTCTCTTCCTGCTGCAAAGGAACCAAAAATAAAAGCAAATTCGATTACTGTGGATTGCGAAAGTGCTTCTTTCAATAGAAAAATCGAACCTACTGTTTTTTGGACAATATTAACAATATCCCGATAAATCGGGTTTTCTTTGTTTGCTTGATAATAAGTGCGATTACCATCTTTTGTTTTTTTTATAAGATCAATTTTAACCAATTTACGTAGCTCTCTTTGAACCGTACCAATGGCAAAACCCGATTTACGTTCGATATCACGCATATGTAATGCAGCATTATCAGATACAAAAAGAAGTCTGAATATTTCTACTCTGATCCTGGAAGATAAAATTTCAGCAAGCATATTGTATCCTTTTTGCATACAATTGTATGCTTATTTCATACAAAAAGGTAGATTTCAGATTATCCGATATCTGTCAATTCTTTCTTGAAAACCATAAAAAACTTTGCGAAATTTACTTTCAAAAATCTCTAATGTAAGAAGTTTCGGAAAGTTACTTTACAAACCCGGCTCTACCTTATTTTATGCCCCGGGATCTGCAGAATTAAATTTATGTTGTGGAAAGGTAATATTGAAAAAACAAAACAGCTATATTATGAAATAATTAAGATCTCTCCGGAAGATATTAAATCTCTCAATAACCTGGGTTTTATTCTCATAGATAAAGGGAAATATAAAAAAGCAAAACAATTTCTGCAGAAATGTGTGAAAATCGATAAAGATTTTGAGATTGCCAGGAAGAACCTGCAAAGACTGGAAAAATTGGAGAGATAGAACGAATTTCCAAATTTAGGAATTTCACTCTTTTTTAATTTACTCTTCCTCTTGAGCAAAACTAATTAAAGGATTCCTACAACAATAATACGTAAAATCCAGACCGGTATATCATCTAATTTTAATTTCATGCAAATTTATTATATCGATCGGTGCATTGTCGGATTATGTGTTCCCTTTCTTTAATCCCCGCAACTTCCCCAAAAGTGATGATAACTGGTAGAGAGCTTTGAGAATCTCGATGGTGAACTCCAATGCTACATCCAATTCATCTTTGCTTATTTGGTCGTATGTTTTTGCTTCAATATG
>CAYWPW010000335.1:0-2396 GCA_964460095.1 uncultured Candidatus Cloacimonadota bacterium | reverse complement strand
TTTTATTTTCTGTTTCCTCGTATCTTGCTAAAGCTTGATTGTAAAAAGAAAAAGCTTGTTCGTAATCTTCGAAACTTAAATAAACGTTCCCGATATTATTTAAAGTATATGCAATCGAATCTAAGTCTTTAAGTTCCTTTTTGTAGTTTAATGATCTTTCATAATACTCCACTGCTTTTTCATACCTATCTAATTTTAGAAAAATATTGCCTAAATTATTTAAAGTTCTTGCTAAAGCTCTTCTATCATCAAGTTCTTCCTTTATTTTTAAAGAATGTAAAAAATTCTCTAATGCTTTTTCATAATTCCCGAGACGGGAATAAATGCTTCCAATATTATTATAGGAATGAGCTAAAGCTGTTTTTTCACCGACTACAAGATTTATTTCTAATGCATTTTGATAATAAGAAAGTGCAATATCAAAATCACCTAAAAACCAATATACATGACCAAGATTATCTAATTCGTTAGCAATTAATGCTTTATCATTAAGTTTCCTGCAGACATCCAATGCTTGTTCATAATATTCGATTGATTTTTCATACTCTCTTTTATGTCGGAAATAATGACCAAAAGAATTTAAGGCTTTATATTTTTCCAGATTATCTTTGTATTTCTTTGCCAGTTCAAAAGCTTGAATTCCGTATTCATAACTTTTTTCAATATTAATATGTCTGTATGCTTGGGAAAGTTCATTTATAATTGCTGCCTGTTTTTTCTCTGAAACACTTTTCAATACATTTTCCAAGCTATCAATTTTTGCATTTTCCGATATCAAAAGAATCGAAATTAATATGAAGAATATGCTAAGTATAATTTTTTTCATAAGATTTTCTTATGGTAATACAGCTACATTTCACTAAGAATTGAAGCTTTAAAAGATTCACATCCTTTGCAATTATGATAAAGACAAAAATCAAAATACAATTGCAGGATTCCCTGTTGGAAAATTGCCTTTTTCCTGATGATTTTCTTTTGCGAATCATCCAAAAAATTCTGCATATATTTTAAAATATAATTGTCCGGTAAGTTATGGAAATTCTGATAAACTTGGGAAGCAACTTGTTCAAGTTCAAAATAAGACATTTTGCGTGCATAAAGCACTGCGAGAGGAAGAATAATATTTATTAGAATTGTATCCAATCGTGTTTTTCCAATATTATATTTCTCAGGAAGATATTCCGAATCAGATTGAAAAAAAAGGTAAAATTTATTTCTGAAATCTTTTAAACTAAATGTATCCAGCTCAAATGAAAATATTTTCAGGATATTATTGAAAAACGAGACTTTCAGGTTTTTATAAAGAAGATCGGAAATTTGCAAAATCCTTATTGCCGGATGATTTGTCGGTCTGATTCTAAAAAGTTTCCAATCATAATTAAAGCTCTCTTTTGAATAATCCTGATTTGTATAAATCTCCTGCCATTTTGTTTTTAATTCATCCGGAAAGGTGACAGGTAAGTGGTTTATCAAATCTGAACTGCATAATAAAATCGCCATCATTTCATCTTTTGTCATGCCTTGTATGAGATATTTCTTGAGCTTATAATATGAATAATCTGAGGAAAGCTGAAACATCTGAAATTTGTTTTTACTATATCCGAGTGCAGAAAAAAGTCCTTGCAGCAATAGTTGATTAAAATCTGAGAAATGGAGTTCAGCATCAAATCTTTTTATTTTTTTTTCAAATCTCATTTTCCCAAGTTTGATCAATATCTGCTCAACCGTATCAGTATGTAAACCTGCAAAGAAGCTGCAGAATTTGTCCTTTTCATTAAAAGGTTTTTCTGAATATTGTGCTAAAAGCTTGGAAATATCTTTATCAAGAAAGTTACACAATTCCAGAATTTCAATCAACTCTCCATTCTCATTGATTGTGTGTGAATATTTTCCATTATGCTCAAAAACTACATGAAGAATAGTCTTATTAAAATTTCGGTTTTCATCGTGTTTGTGAGCTATCCAATCATATGTCTTAAGATGTATTTCGATGTCTCCACGAAAAGAAACATAATCGATCTGAATAATTGCATTCTTAAAATCCGGTCCCGAATCAGTATTGAATTGACCTTGAAACTTGATTTTAAGAGTTTTTCCTGAAATAGTTTTTAATTCGGGTTTAAGATGTTGTGCATCCCAGATGTGATATAAAAACTTTTCTGAAAACTGCAAATTAACTCCTAAGGATTTTGCAAATTAATGATTTAACTCAGCTTTTTACAATCCTTTTAACTTCTTCAGCAATTGATAAACATGAAGTCAATCCTGGTGAATCTATTCCCATTAAATTAATAAAGTTAGGATATCCTTTCTCAGTTTCTTCTTTAATATAGAAATCTCTGAAATTATCATTGGGTCCTTGCAGTTTTGCTCTTATTCCACAATCATCCATATTC
>CAYWPW010000334.1:0-2416 GCA_964460095.1 uncultured Candidatus Cloacimonadota bacterium | reverse complement strand
TTGTATTCTTCTAAACTCTGCAATTTCGCTTTTTCCTCGGAAAGTTCTTTTTCCAGGACAAGCAGTTCTTTGTCTAACTGTTTGGCTTGTTTCTCTGCTTCAATTGCTTCGATTTCTGCGTTTATCAATTGATCTTTTGTAATTGGTGGTGGCGGGGGAGCACAAGCTGTAAGTAATATCGAAGCTAAAATCAAAGCTCCTAAAAATAATTTTAAAATTTTCTTCATTAGGATCTCCTTTATAATTTATCTTAAGAATACTATATTACTCATTTTCAATTTGAAAAATATTTGTCAAGCATAAAGCTACTTTTAATGAATTTGAATAAAATAAGTTCAGAATTATCCATTATTAAATTTGTATAAGAGGAACAAACATTTCTTGTTTGGATGTTCCTCCGTGATAACCGATAAATGAATGAATCTCTTCACTGGTAACCGCATCTTTGAAAACGTAATTATCTTTCATAATAAGAATATAATCACCAATTCTGTCCCGTAATTTCGGATTTTCATAATGTAAACCGAAAAAGTTTTTTTCTATTAGTTCTTCGCTTTTAAAAAGATGGCAAACATTTTTCAGTTTTTCATTAATATAATTTAGAAATTGATTTTCTTTGGAGGGTTTTACATAACAATAAGGAACTCGCGGCTCTCCACACAAAGGCAAAACAAGTGTTTCGCTAAGTTTTGGATGATCTTTCATATACAGAGTATTTGACTTTTCTGTATCTAAGAATCCATGATCAGAAGTAATGAGAATTATTGTATCATTTTTTTTCTGCGATTTTTTTAAAGAGCTAATTGCAGCGTCGATTTCTAAAAAATGTTTATAAACCTTTTTACTTTTTGTTCCATTTTCATGACTGAGTGTATCAAATTTCGACCAATAAGCGTAAATAAATTTTGGCTCATCATTATTTTTTATCACTTTGTTGATTTGATTTATAAAACCTTGCAAAGTTTTATAGCCAAGCCGCTCAGCTTTTCCTCCCACAAAAGTGGAAAACTCAGAATTTAAGATAAACCTTGGAATTATGTGAAATGATTTTCTATTTATTTTATCAAATATATTTTTGAAATTGAAAATCTCTTCTGCTTTTATGTCCATTTTCCCAAAGGAATAATCACCATAGCGTGGTTTGAACGGCAAAATAACTGAAGCAGTTCCCAATTCTTTCAAATATACAAACCAGCCGGTCATTGCATGTTCCAGAGTTGACAATCCTGTTTGAAGTGCGGTAATTGCAGATGCAGTAGTTGAAGGAAAAACAGAGGTTAATTTTCTCATAAGATTTTTTCCCAAGAATGTATCTTTCCCGTAAGTTTGCAGGTATTCATAACCTAATCCGTCAATGACAATTAACACAACATTTTTCGAATTGGATAATGCGGAATTATCGAAATTCTCCAAAGGTTTGTAAATCGGTTTTGCTCCCATTGAAGCTAAGATATTCCCCATGAAATTTACTAAACTGCTTTTTTCATAATCTGGTAGATACATCGCCCATCCTAAATAATAATTTTGAGCAATACAAATTAATGTTATAATAGCGTCAATATATTAAATGAATATTTGAATTTATTGTTTTTCGTTTCCTTTATCCGTTTAATCTTTAAAATGTATAGAATTTATTAAAAATGTTTTTTTGCGAAAGCAATTCCAGAACCTGACTTAAGGTATTTTTCAAAAATGTTTGCTTGCAAATGCTCTTCCCGAGTGAGATTTTAGATACTTCTCGAATGATCTTGCTTTCTCCTGTGATTCAAACGCTGTGTAAGTTATGATTTTCCAAGGTTTGTATTTTTTTGTATGAGGTACTTCTCCGTTATTATGCTTCTGTATCCGCTTTTTCAAATCTTTAGTAAAGCCTGTATAGTGTCTGGAAGGAAAAGTGCAACTTTCTAAAATGTAAACATAAAGCATGGCTCTATCCTAAATATTTTGGCTTGCCCGGGCGTAGTTTGGAGTGAGTTTTTTTATAATATAGTCCGGCTTCGTAGCTGAAGCTACTACGCCGGGACAGTCTTCGTTTTCTCACTTCGTTCAAAACGAAGACTGGTGGAGGTGGCGGGAATCGAACCCGCGTCCAGAGAGAAGTCAAAAGCTGAATCTACATGCTTAGCTATCTTCAATCTCGCTCTTATGCAGGAAGATAGTCAAACCTTGTAAGAGAGCCAGTCTATAAATTTCGGAATAGTATTATAGACATCTACATTCCAGAGCTATTAATTATGACGCTCATTACATGTTCAATAGCAAAACATGCAGGAGCGTAGCTGGCTATGCAGCTAATGCAAAGTTATCGTTTGCGTTTAAGTTTAGTATCACCGCGATTAACGAGTAGGTAATCTTCTCGGCATGCATCAGCAATCCCCTTAACCCTGTCGAAACCTGGTCACCCCCGTATTTAGCT
>CAYWPW010000333.1:0-2438 GCA_964460095.1 uncultured Candidatus Cloacimonadota bacterium | reverse complement strand
CGATCGATCTGGTGATATCCGGGATAAATGGCGGACAAAACATGGGTGAAGATGTTCTTTATTCCGGCACTGTTGCGGCTGCGTTGGAGGCGATGTTTCTTGGCTTCAAATCTATTTCATTATCTCTCGCTTCTAAGGTGGAACAAAAATTTGAAACTGCTGCTTTCTTTATGACTAAAATGCTGCAAAGCGGTATTCATAATTTAATTGGGGAAAATGAAGTTTTTAATATTAACGTTCCAAATGTAGAAATTATCGAGATAAAAGGTTTTAAAATAACCCGAACCGGACATCGGAAATACCAGGATTTTGTGAAGGAGCAAAAAGATCCAAGGGGAAGAAAAATCTATTGGATTGGTGGTGCTGTTCCGTTGTGGTGCAAAATTGGTGATACGGATTTCAAGGCTATTTCCAAGAAATATATTTCTATCACACCAATTTATCCAAATTTTACAAAAAAAGAATCTTTTAAGAAAATCGAAAATTGGATTGATGAATTCAGCCACGAATAGCACAAGATACACTAAGTAAAAGTTTTATGATTTATTTTGAAAAATAATATCCGTTTAATCCGTGTTCATCTGTGAGCAAAAAAGAAAAAATGAATAAGCCACGAAGGACGCTAAGACACTAATGTTAAAAGAGTTCTTTTGTTAGGATATTATATTCGTGATTCTTCGCGAACTTAGCGGCTAAAAAGGGAAAAATGAATAAGCCACGAAGGACGCTAAGAGACACTAATGTTAAAAGAGTTCTTTTGTTAGGATATTATATTCGTGATTCTTCGCGAACTTAGCGGCTAAAAAGGGAAAAATGAAATTTGATGACCAACGAAAAATAATGGTTCGCTCCCAGATTGAAGCTCGTGGGATTCATACAAAAAAAATATCGGATGTTTTCTTGAAAGTAAAGCGTCATCTGTTTGTTCCGATAGAAAACAGGCATTTATCGTACAATGATTCTCCGCTTAGTATCGGCAAAGGACAAACAATTTCACAACCTTATATCGTTGCCTTGATGATGGATCTTATTGATATTCAGCCAGAAGATAAAGTTTTGGAGATTGGAACTGGCTCGGGATACCAAACTGCTCTTTTAGCAGAACTTGCTTCAGAAGTTTATTCAGTTGAAAGAATCGGTATCCTATCTGAAGAAGCAAAACGAATTCTAACAGAAATGGGATACGAAAATATTTTTTATAAAATCGGTGATGGTTCACAAGGGTGGAAAAAAGGATATCCCCAATGTAATGAATTCAACAAGATAATTGTCTCTGCTGCATCACCTGAGATTCCGAGAAGTCTGCTTAAACAACTTTGTGTTGGAGGAATGCTGATAATCCCAACAGGAAACAGATTTTATCAGGAATTATTAGTGGTAGAAAGAGAAGAGAAAGGGTATGTTCAGAAAAATCATGGCGGGTGTGCATTTGTTCCGCTAATAGGTAAAGAAGGATGGAAATTTTGAAAAAGACAATTGTAGATTTGATTAAAGGTTTTTTTATTGGAATTGCAAATATTATTCCCGGTATCAGCGGGGGAACTTTTGCTTTGATTTTGGGAATATATGAGCGTCTTATCAATGCGATAGCAAATATTGATAAGGATTTTGTCTCAGGATTGGCTGGTATATTCAAAGAAGGATTGAAATCATCAAAATTCAGAAAAGCATTACGGAAGATCGATTTTTATTTTCTGCTGAGAATTTGTATTGGAGCAGGAATTTCAATAGTAATTCTATCAAAAGTAATAAAATACTTTCTGGTAAGTCAGCACGATCCAACCTATTCATTCTTTATTGGATTGATTATTCCTTCCATCATAATACCTTATAGAATGATGCAGAGAAAGGGTTTTAGAGAAGTTGTCTGTTTTTTGCTGGCTATCATTTTCCTTGTCTCTATTTCAGTAGGTTTCGGTGAATTGAAAGATAGAAAACTGGAGATTAAAGAATCCTCAACTGAACTTCATTCAGAGCTGATTGAACATACACCTCAGCATCTAATCTTTGTCGCATTTTCCGGTGCTCTGGCAATTTCCGCCATGATTCTTCCCGGCATTAGCGGCTCGTTTATTTTGCTAATAATGGGTGAATATGAAAACGTCTTAACTGCTATAAATACGAGAGATTATCTGTTTCTGGCTGTCTTTGCGTTAGGTATGTTTTGCGGTATAATATTCTTTACTAAATTATTGAAATTACTACTGAAAAAATATCATTCTCAAACAATTGCTTTTCTTATAGGACTCATGATTGCAAGCATTTACAGCCTTTATCCATTCAAAAAAATAATCGAAATTAATGGGAATTTATTTCATAGTTCACATAACATTTTGCCTGTTATTAATTCGAATTTCTGGATTTCTATAGTTTCATTTTTTGTAGGTTTTATGATTGTTTACGGTTTTAATTTGATGGAACAAAAATTCAAAAAATGA
>CAYWPW010000332.1:0-2440 GCA_964460095.1 uncultured Candidatus Cloacimonadota bacterium | reverse complement strand
CAAAAGAAACCGGGAAACCGGAAAAAAAGAAAAAAGAAAAAACACCAACTATCGTAGATCATGCAACTTTCGAGGAGAATTCGAACCAGGAAAACGATCCCAAACCACCAATTATTCGGAAAAGAAAATTGTCTCAGGATATTGCTGAAAAACCGGAAGAATCTTTGCGTGAATACATCAAACCAAAAGCTGAAGATTTCCTGATCAGTATCCAATCCAACAAAAGAGACAGAGAAGAAATCGAAGAAAATATAAAAAAAGTGAGTAAGATTTTAGTGCAGAAGTTGGCTGAATTCAATGTGGATGCGGAAGTAATCAATGTGAATATCGGTCCCATTATTACACAATATGAAATAAAACCTGCTCCGGGTGTGAAAGTAAGTAAATTTCACGCTTTAGCAGATGATCTGGCACTTGCCATCAAAGCAAAAAGTATCCGTGTTCAAGCTCCCATTCCGGGTCGTGGTCTGATCGGAATTGAAATTCCAAATATTAATAGAGATACAATTTATCTGAAAGATGTACTCATTTCAGAGCAAATGGAAAACATGGAAAGCAAATTAGCTATCGGGCTGGGAAAAGATACTTCCGGAAATCCGATGGTAGCAGATCTGGCAGCAATGCCGCACCTGCTGATAGCTGGAGCAACCGGTTCCGGTAAAAGCGTGTGCATAAACACAATTATCAGTTGCCTTTTGCTGCGCACAACTCCGGATGAAGTGCGGATGGTTCTGATCGACCCTAAAAGAATAGAACTTGCAGGATATGAAGGTATTCCCCATCTCATCCAGAATGTAGTTACAGATAACGAAGATGTTCTGACTGTGCTCAATTGGGGCGTGAATGAGATGGAACGCAGGTATGAACTTTTCCAGAATCATAAAGTCCGCAATTTGCAGGGATATAATGAAAAAATTAAAGCTATGAAAGCAAACGGAGAAGAACTTGTTGATGATGAGCTGCCGTTTATTATTATTGTTGTTGATGAACTGGCAGATTTGATGATGAGCGTGGGAAGAGATGTGGAGCGACCGATTACACGTTTAGCTCAGATGGCAAGAGCAATAGGTGTGCATCTTATTCTTGCTACACAGCGACCTTCCATCAAAGTAATCACAGGTATTATCAAAGCAAACTTCCCTTCCAGGATAGCTTTCCAGGTCTCCACTAAGATTGATTCGCGTGTTATCATCGATGCAAACGGTGCAGAAAAACTGCTCGGTAAGGGTGATTCTTTATTCCTACCACCCGGAAAAGGAATAACAGAAAGAATTCACTGTGCTTTTATTTCAGATTCGGAAATCCATAACCTTGTGTCTTATTTGAAAACCCAACCCAAACCGGAACAGGATATTACGATTATATCAGATGAAACAACTCGTCTCGAGGATTTTGATTATGATGATGAACTTTTTCCGGAAGCAGCAGTTGCCCTTGTTTCTGCCGGAACTGCTTCTGTTTCCATGCTGCAACGCCATTTCAAAATCGGTTATGCCAGAGCGGGCAGACTCATTGATATGCTGGAACAAGCAGGAATTATCGGTCCTCATGTGGGAAGTAAACCGCGTGAAGTTTATGCCACAGAAGAAGATTTGAAAAACTATGGTTATCTGCAATATGAAATATGAAGAAAACCGGAAAATCCTGTTCGTATTAATTTTGTATTTTTCATTTTCAACTTTTATTTTAGCACAGGATGATATTCTAAATGAAATTTATTTAGATTTGCTTGAGAAATATGATTCTATCAAGACTTATGAAGCTGATTTTATTCAGGAAAATTTTTGGAAAGAAATTGATACTGCTAAAACATCTTATGGGAAAATTTATTATGATTCATCTTTTTTACTTTTGGAATATTCGGAACCTGAAGGACAGAAACTGCTGATAGACAGCCTTTCAGTCACTATTTATGATGCTGCTTCAAACCAGGTTTTAATCTCGAATAAAAATGATTATGAACTCAAACCCATTTCAATCCTTTCCGAATACTGGCAAAATTCTCAGAAAGAATTGATTGAAAATTCTGAAAATGGAACTCAAATTAAATTGATAACTCCTGATAATGAACAGATTTTTGTGCTGATAAAAGATAACTTGATAATAGAAATCCAAATTTTTGATAATTCCGAAAACATGGTAAAATATTCGTTTTCTGCAGAGAAAATAAATCAACAGCTTGCAAAAGAAATCTTCGAACTGAATTTGCCGGAAGATGTGAATGTGATTGATAATCGGTAGTAACACAATCAATCCTGATTATGGAAGATATTGGAACAAATTAGAGTGTTTTTGTCATCCTGAGAAATTCTTCTTATTTTTCCATCGAAGGATCTCCACTTATAATGAGATTCTTCGTTAGAAAATACTTTGAATATTTCCTTGGAAAGACAGCCTTTTTATTAGATTCAGAATGTTTTAGTTGAATCAGTTGAACTGG
>CAYWPW010000331.1:0-2482 GCA_964460095.1 uncultured Candidatus Cloacimonadota bacterium | reverse complement strand
CCACACATTCCAGTACCGTCTATCATTATTGGATTCAAGCTAACCATTGTTTTGATGTTATATTTTTTAGTAAGATTGCAGATATTTTTCATCATTATTATCGGACCGATAGCATAGACTTCTTTGATGTCGTGTCTTTCTCTCAGATATTTTTCCAGAGGTTGAGTTACAAAACCCTGCAGCCCATAACTACCGTCATCGGTAGTTACAATGAGTTCATCACATAAGAGTCTCATTTCCTCTTCCAGGATGAGCATCTCTTTTTCTCGCGCTCCGATAATTCCAATGATGAAATTTCCCGCTTCTTTAAATGCTTTTGTAAGATGATGTAAAATTGCAATTCCCGTACCTCCTCCTACCAGTATGACGGTTCCTAGTTTTGTGATTGGAGCTGCTTTTCCCAATGGTCCCACAACATCTTTTAAAAATTCTCCTGCGTTCAAAGAACGCATTAAGGCTGTGCTTTTGCCCACCACCTGGAAAATTATTGTAAGAGTTCCGCTAAAACGATCAACATCCGCAACAGTGAGAGGTATCCTTTCTCCTGTTTCATTCACCCGTACAATTACAAACTGTCCCGGTTTGATTTTAGCTGCAATTAGAGGTGCCTTGATATCGAAACGAATAATTGTTCCTTTTGCCATTTCCTGTTTTTGTACTATTTCATACATTTTACCATTCCTCACTATCTTCAAATATAATATACTTTAAATCTTCATCACTTAAGCCATGCCAGGTACATCCCTTTTTAGAACAAATGTAAAAATCTATCATCTTAGACATGGCAGCAACGGATATCCTGGCTATTTCCGAATCGCATTTGGGCATTTCTTTTCCTTTTCGATAAGACTGGTGTCGCAATGCCAACATTTGATTTCTTGTATTGCTTTCTTTTCTGGAAGACGAATAGTCGATTTGTGAGTAAATATGTTCAGATAAGGACTTAATAAAAGAAATCCTTTTTCTTGGTTATCTTTTTCAATTCTGAATTTCAACATATTATTTTCTATCAGGCTCCGTTGGCAATGCGGACAAAAGGATTGCAATAAGTTCCGGAAATTATGATTTCACGATCCGTTTTCTTCAGTTTTTCTTTAATAGATTTTTCCGGTCTTTTTAGTATTTCAATGTTTCTCGTACTGCTGCCACGATAAGAGAAATCCTGATAAATATGACTTAAAGCTGTTTTTAGGTCTTGAAATTCGACTGAGTGATTTTTGCATCCTGCTTTTGAACAAATACTTACTTTACCGCCATCCAGAAGATAAAACTGAATCAGTGGAGAAGAGCATTCAGTGCATTTTTTATTGCTGATAATTTGATTCGTACAGTAAGGGCATTCAAATATTCCAATCTCGTCTTCTGGAATTTCTATATCAGAATGAAAATTGTAACTGCCGTATATTGAACTTAGCCAGATCGTACCTTTTTGATTGTTAATGTGTATTTTCTTTTTCACACCTGGCTGGTTATCAACAAGATTATCATTATCCATCAGGGATGTATGGCAAATAGGACATTTTATCTTTAATGAAATTAAATCTAACATAGCATCCCCTAACACATTGATTTAGACTGAACAACGTTTTTTTGCATGAAGAGGCTTTTATCACTCCAAATTCGTCAAGAACTTTTTTGTTGCATATCCAAAATCTCATCTTGGTTTGTACTGTGCGAAAGAAGCAAATGAACTAAACAAATCTGGGGAAGGATTAATTCCGTTTTATTTTTGAAGTAAAGAATTACTTTGGAACAAATTTGAGATTTCATACTCGGAAATAGAAATCCGATAGTATCCGATAAATTGTGGAAATTCGCACATCTCAAAAATTAGAACAGATAGAATTATAAGGGAAATTCACAAAAAAAAATAACATTAAAAATATTTTGTTTGACACTTTTTTACTTGAAAGGGATTTAATATTTACATAATCTAAACTTTTAGGAGGTGAACATGAGTACCAGATCAAAAGATAAGAGAACGCATGAAACAAAGAAAAAAGCTAAGCTTTCATTAAGAGAAAAACGGCAAAAGAAAAAAGAAAAAAAAAGTAAGTAGCCTTTTTGGAGGTAAACTTGAAATTTAAGGAACGCTACATTATCAGAAATAGCAAAGATAAAATTCTGGGATACACCGATGATATTACTGAAGCTCTTAAAATTAAAGAAGAAAACAAACACTTAGGTGCTTATATCGATGATAGGAAAAGTAAAAAAAAGCATCGCCAGACTTTTTTCAGATAATATTTATTTTGTAAATTTCTGAAAAAAACTCATTTTGAAACACGTACAATTTTACGAGGAATGAGATAAGAGAAAATCATTCAATTTAGATAGAATAATCAATAATAAAAGAGGAGAAACTATGAAGAAAATTATGCTTTTCGCAGTTCTGTTTTTACTGTTGCAAACTGTTTATGCTGTTCAAATGCAGCAAACACGAACGATTCCTGAAAATGGAATTGAAATTTTAACGTCAGAA